>JBAYDV010000001.1:0-86833 GCA_041668045.1 Bacteroidales bacterium
ACATTCTCAAATGAAACTTTTTTGGCTTTATATAATTCTATTAATTTTTTATAAGTCTTTATGGGAGTTGACCCTGTAGGTAAACCTAAAATAAATGGTCTTTCTGGAGTTGGCTTAAACGCATTAATTCTATCGGCTACATAATTTGCAGCCCAATTAGCCATTTCATTAGGTGTTGGTTCAATAATTAATCTCATATTTTTGGGTATTATGTGTTAATAATTCTTCATTAATTCTTTAGCATTGACAAGGGCAGCATCAGTTAATTTAGCTCCACTTAACATTCTAGCCACTTCGCGTTCTCTTTCCTCCTGGTTAAGTTTCTTTATATAAGTATGAGCTATATTATTATCATCCATCTCTTTATACACTAAATAATGTGCTCCTGCTTTACTAGCTATTTGCGGCAAATGTGTTATAGCGAAAATTTGCATGTTTTCAGCCATATTTCCTATCAAATTGCCCATTTTATCTGCTATTTTTCCTGACACTCCTGTATCTATTTCATCAAATATCATTGTGGGCATATATGTCAAACCAGCCATAAGAGACTTCAAAGATAACATTATTCTGGAAAGTTCTCCTCCTGAGGCTACATTTGATATACTATTTAAATTATAAGACCCATTTGCTGAAAATTTAAAATCTACTGTATCTTGCCCATTGACCGTTAAATTTTGTTTATCAGTTATGTCTATTCTAAATGTAGCATATGGCATCTCTAGACTTCTAATTATCTCTTGAAGTTTACTAGAAAATATTGGAGCTATATCATGACGTTTTTTAGATAATCTGACAGAAGCCTCGCGCATATCTGACATAGCATTTGAGACTTCTTTTTTTAATGATTCTAATTTTTCATTAGATATATCAGAAGTTTCTAATTCTGATGCCAAAGCATCTCTTATTTCTATAAGTTCCTCTACAGAAGTAACATTATGTTTTTTTTCTAAGGTATAAATAGTAGAAAGACGATTATCTACTTCTTCCAATCTTTGGGGAGATACAGATATAGAATCCGATAACTTATTTAATTCTGCATCAATATCATCAAGCTCATATTTACAAGAATCCAATCTATCTATAATACTTTGTAATGCAGGTAAATGCTCTGCTTCTTTTTCTAAAGGAGTAATAGCATCTTTAATCTGTTGAACTATTGAATGTTCGAATGGATTAATTGAATTTATGGATTCTTCTATTCTTAATTTAATATTTTCTGCATTAGCTAGTTGTGTCTGCTCAGCTTCCAGCTTTTCAACTTCTTCAAGTTCCAACTTAGCTTCGACTAAATTCTGATATTGAAAAGTTTTAAAATCTTTTTCAGATTCTGATTTTCTTATTTTTTCTTCTAATTTCTTTAACTCAGATAATAAGAAATTATGTTTCTCAAATTTATTTCTAAAATCATGTAATTCTTTATCATCCTGAGCGAATTTATCTAAGACTGATAATCTAAATAATTCATCTGATAATTTAAGATGTTGATGTTGCTCGTGAATATCTATAAATTTAGACGATAATTCTGACAAATAAGATATTTTTACTGGTTCATCGTTATAAAAAGCACGTGAACGACCAGAAGGAGAAATCACTCTCCTTAAAATTCTATCATCATCAAATTCAGCTTCTACTATGCAGTTTTTGGTGTCATCCATAAAGACAGAAGACTTGGATTTACCTCCTAATAATAATGAAATAGCACCTAGTAATATTGATTTTCCAGCTCCTGTTTCTCCGGTTATAATAATTAACCCATCAGGAAATTCAATATCAAGAGACTTGATAAGCGCATAGTTTTCTATAGTTAATCTTTTAAGCATGACATAAGTAAAAATTCTATATTATCAACTATATCTTCTGCCACTAGAGACTTAGATTTAAGAGGATATTCTTTCACTTCATCATTATTTTTTATAATAGTAACCTTATTTGTATCAACAGCAAAACCTGCACCTTGATCTTTTAAGGAGTTTAATACTATCATATCAAGTTTTTTATTAGAAAGTTTTTCCTTAGCATTAGATAGTTCATTATTTGTTTCTAGAGCAAACCCGACATGTATTACTCCATCTTTCTTGATACGTCCTAAAGACGCAGATATATCTTCATTAGGAACTAAATCTAAAGACAACTTATTATGATTCTTTATCTTCTCTTCAGCTTTAATACTCGGTTTAAAATCTGATACAGCTGCACACAATATGGCTACATCTACACCTGATTTATAAATATTTTTAGCTGCTTCTGACATCTGTGAAGCACTTGTTATATTTGTTATATGTACTCTAGGGTAATCTGTGTCAATATTTACGGGACCTAGTACCATTTCTACTATTGCTCCTCTATCAGATAAACTTTTGGCTATAGACATAGCCATTTTTCCAGAAGAGTAATTAGAGATAAAACGCACTGGATCGATTGATTCTCTAGTTGGACCTCCTGTTAAAAGAATTTTTTTTCCTTTTAGCGACCCATTTTTATTTAAAATGGAAATAACATGATTAAGAATTTTAGATGGCTCTTCCATCCTTCCTTTACCTATTAAGCCACTAGCTAATTCTCCAGACTCAGGTTCAATAATCTTGACTCCTCTTTTCTCTAATATATTTAAGTTTTCTTGGATAATTTGACTAGCATACATATCCAAATCCATAGCAGGTGCTATAACTACTGGACACCTTGCAGATAGATATGTCGTAAGTAGCAGATTATCTGCTATTCCAGCTACCATTTTTGAAATTGTATTGGCAGATGCTGGTGCTATAAGATATAAATCTGCCCATATTCCTAATTTCACGTGAGAATTCCATTCTCCGTTTTCAGGATTAAAAAAATCTACTAATATAGGATTTCCCGATAAAGTAGATAAAGTAAGTGGTGTTATAAATTTTTTAGACATTGGAGTCATCACCACTTTAACTTCTGCTCCAACCTTTACAAGGGCACGTATTAGTATTGCAGCTTTATAGGCAGCAATGCTGCCTGTAACACCTAGTAATATATGTTTACCCTTTAATGACATAATATATTATTCTTCAGCTATTCTATAATATATCTCATCGTTTTCAAATTCATTAATAGCTTTTAATGTTGGTTTTGGCTGTTGTTCGTAGTGCTTAGAAATCTCTATTTGTTCTCTATTTTCAAATGTTTCTTCAAGAGTTTCCGCATAATTAGAAAATTCCTCTAATTTTTTACTAAGTTCTTGCTTTTCCGATACAGATATTTGGTTAGCTCTTTTAGCAATAATCATAACAGACTCATAGATATTTCCTGTTTTTTCAGCAAAATCTACTAAATCTCTTGTTCTTGTATTACTATCAACTGGTATTCTTTTCTTCTCTTCTACTGGAGTCTCGTTCATCTCGTTCTTTTCCATTATATTTAATTTTTACTGTTTCTAATCTAAAAATTTTTGTATTTTTTCAAAAAGATTATCTAATTCTTTTCTATATTTTGAATCGGGATATTCTCCGACAAAATTATAATAATCATCAGAGAAAATCATATATCTCTCTTTTTGTTTACTTTTAACACTATTTAATGCATATTTATATGCAGACATCGCAGTATAATATAGAATATCTTCTCTATATATATTTTCTGCATTTTCTTTTAATACATTTTTTAACGCATAATGAGCAGATTTATATTCTTCGATTGTATAATATAATTTCGCAGATTCATACTGCTTTGTATCTAATCGTTTATCTAAATCTTCTAAAATTTTCAAACATTCTGCCTTATATTTCGAATTTGGATTTTCTGAAATATACTGAGAAATTACATTGATTGTTTTATAAGTAGGAGTCTGGTCTAACTGATATCTATAAGTCTCGTTATATAAACATTGTATTCTTAAATATGCTGCTTTATCAGCAAACGGACTTCTTGGATACGTATTAATAAAGGTTTCAAAACAAGGTTCTGCATTACTAAGATCTCTATCTTTATAATGAGCATATCCAGTATAAAACTGAACTGTATCATCTTGAGGTGTCCCGTTCATAGGTAATTGAAGAGACTCAAAAAGTGCAGCTGCTTTAGCATATTTACCTGCATTAAAAAAATCAAATGCTCCTTTATATTTTGCTTCAATATCTGTCGATTCTTGAAGAGCTTGATATTGACTAGAACATGAAGCTAAAAGTAAAGCTAAAAAGCTTATTAGTGTTAATTTATATTTCATTATGCCTTTAGTATTCAATTATTCTGCCAAGAATCTTTCAGCATCGATAGCAGCTATGCAACCTGAACCTGCTGCCGTTATAGCTTGTCTATAATGAGGATCTTGAACGTCGCCAGCAGCGAAAAAACCAGGTACATTAGTTTTAGAACTAGCTCCCTGAGTTTTAATATAACCATTGGAGTCAACATCAACCCATTTACTTACTAATTCTGAATTAGGATGATGTCCTATTGCCAAAAAGAATCCATCTACATCGATATTAAATTCTTCTCCGTTGCTTCTTTTTAATGCTACACCTGTCACTCCCATCATATTTCCAAGAACTTCTTTAGTGTTACATTGCCATAGAATCTCTATATTTTTGGTTTTATTAACTTTTTCTTGCATAGCTTTAGATGCACGTAAAACATCTCTTCTTACTATCATATAGACTTTACTGCATATGCCAGCTAGGTAGGTCGCTTCTTCGCAAGCTGTGTCTCCACCACCTACTACGGCGACTTTTTTACCTTTATAGAAAAAACCATCACATGTAGCACAAGCTGAAACTCCCTGGCCTTTGAATTTTTCTTCACTTTCGAGACCTAAATATTTCGCAGTAGCTCCTGTTGTATAGATAATAGAATCTGCCAAAATATTTTTTTCTCCATCCACCTCTACTTTAAAAGGTCTTTCTGATAAATCAAGTTTAGAAACTACTCCAAATCTAACATCTACGCTAAATCTGAGAGCTTGCTTCTTTAAATCATCCATTAAAGCATTGCCGGTAATTCCATCAGGATATCCAGGAAAATTATCTATATCTGTAGTAGTAGTTAACTGTCCTCCTGGCTGTATTCCTTCTATCAAGACAGGATTAAGATTAGCTCTTGCAGCGTAAATAGCAGCCGTATATCCAGCAGGGCCACTACCTATTATTAAACATTTTATTCTTTCTTCACTCATGTTATTAAAATATAATTACAAATATAAGGTTTTTTTAATTTATTCTGATAAATATCTACTAATCATACTTTTTAATATAGGGATATCTATGGGTTTAGATAAAAAATCGTTACAGCCTGCTTCTATAGCCTGCTCTTTATCCGATTCAAAAGCAAAAGCAGTTACTGCTATTATTGGTACACTATCAGATTCCATTCGTATCAAACGTGTAGCTTCTAGTCCTCCCATTTCTGGCATTTTCATATCCATCAATATAATATCAGGTTTGACTTCTGAGAATAGACGAACAGCTTCCATGCCATTTACTGCTCTTACTAATTTATATTTTTTTCTTAATATGATATTAAGTAAATCATAATTATTATCTATATCTTCAGCTATGAGTATTGTTTTTTTATCGTCCATAAAATATTTATTATTTTCAAAATTCTCAATATCTTTATATTCTTCTAAGTAATTTTTTTTTGAAGAACTATTATTGCTTATTTTAGAAATACCTATAATCGTATTCGAATTCTTCTTTGTTACAGAATTTCTTATTAAAATACTTGTATCTACAAATATAGATATATCATTTTGATTTCTAAAACGAGATGTAAAATTATCCTCTGTTTTTTTTCCTGATAACAAATTCTTAAATGCATTAAGAGCTATAGGTACATCATTAGCATTCATTTTATCTAAAATATCATTTAATTTATAATAGTAACTAAATCCTATTTCTTTTAAAAGAATACTATTACATATATCAACATCAAATTTTATATCTTCGGTTTCTGGGTCATAATTCCATAAAAGAGAACTTTTATCTCCTAAAACTAGTTGTAATTTAGCTAATGCTTCATTTAGATTATTTTCAGTAATAAAAAGATCTGTTATATCCATTATAATACCTATGATAACTGGAGTCCCACTTTCTTTAGATACTCTCCATCTGATACTGAAAACTTTTTTACCTTTTAATTGATCAGTTATACTTACAGTTGATTCATAAATAATATCCACTCGTTGATCAAGAACTGCCATGTTCCATTGGCTAATTAAATTGTCTCGATCTGTACTATCTAAAAGATTAAGAGCTTTATGTAGTTTATCTTCATTCTCATCTGGTTCTAAAAGTAATGGGTCATTAATAAGATTATTAAAATTATCTGATAAATACCAATTATTATTATCTATATCAAACTGTATATAAACTTCATTCCCTAGAACAAACATATTGTCCCATCTGATATTTCTTTCTTTAATATCTATTTTATTATTAAAATCAGAAGTTATATCTTCCATACTAACATAATATCTTACATCTTTATAAATGTAAGGTGAGAATGTAAACTGGATATAATAATTTTTAATAAGTCGTTTAAAAGGAACGTTTTTACTAAAATCTCCAGACTCTTTATTTAAGATAAGTTTGACTCTAACATCTTTTTTTTTTTAAGATTCTCTTTTTGCTCAGAAGAAAGCAAGGTCTCATTAAAAAAAGAGAAGTTTTCTTTTTCTAATTTACTCAGTTTATACTTATCTGTATAAGTATTTTTAAATATTATTTCCCCTCTACTATTAAGTAATAATATTCCTGTATGTATTTTATTTAAAATATTGAAATCATTATTTTTCATCTCTTCTTTTTCACTATTTACAAAGATAGATAAAAATAATAATAGATTTACATATTTTTTTGTACTTTTGCTTAGTTTAAAAATTAATATTTAACCCAATGACAAATACAAAAAACAGTAACATCTTACCTATTATAATGATGTTTTTTCTGTTCGCGATGATTTCATTCGTAACAGGCCTATCCAACCCTATGGGGGTAATCGTAAAAAATCAACCAGGAATCGCAAACTGGATGTCTCAACTTGGTAATTTTGCTAATTTTATTGCTTATCTTTTCATGGGAATTCCGGCTGGTATTATTCTTAAGAAAAAAGGATATAAATTTACAGCACTAATGGCTATTGCTATAGGAATTACCGGAGTAGGTTTACAATTAGTCTCTGCTAATATGACATATGCGCAAGGAGATAACTTTACACCAATTTTTGTTGTATACCTATTCGGAGCTTTAGTATCAGGTTTTTCAATGTGTATGTTAAACACTGTAGTAAATCCTATGCTTAACATTTTAGGAGGAGGAGGAAATAAAGGAAACCAATTAATTCAATTTGGTGGCACTTTAAATTCTTTATCAGCTACTATAGTCCCTATCCTTGGTGGTTATCTTATAGGTAATGCAGCTAAAGCTACATTAAAAGATGCTACCCCTGCTTTACTAATAGCTATTGCTATATTTGTAACAGCTTTTATAGTATTAAGCTTTGTTAAAATTCCTGAGCCTCATTTAGTTAACAATAACAAGAATAAGAGTACAACTAAAGATCCTCATAGCGCACTTTCTTTCCGCCATTTTATTTTAGGTATTATAGCTATTTTCTTTTATGTAGGTATAGAAGTTGGTATTCCTAACTTTATCAATTTGTTTTTAACTAATGCTAAAGATGCAGCCTTAACTCCTGGTATGGGTTTAGATGCTGGAACCGCAGGTATAGTAGTTGGAACATATTGGTTATTAATGCTTGTTGGTCGTCTTTTAGGTGGTATCCTGGGAGGTAAATTCTCTGCAAGAGCACAATTATCTTTTGTAGCATCATTAGCTATTATATTTATAGTCGCAGGTATATTTATTTCACCTGATGTAAAAGCACAAATGCCAGTTTTTTCAACATCTAATGGATTTGGATTACAAACAGTACCTTTCTCAGTAATGTTATTCGCTTTATGTGGATTATGCACATCTATTATGTGGGGAGGAATATTTAATATAGCTGTTGAAGGTTTAGGAAAATATACAGAAATGGCTTCTGGAATATTTATGGTAATGGTTTGCGGAGGAGGAGTTCTTCCTGTAATCCAAGGTAGAATAGCAGATATAACTAATAGTTATCTATCATCTTATTGGGTAATAGTAGCTGCTCTTCTTTATCTACTTTACTATGGTTTAATAGGTCATAAAAATGTAAATACTGATATTGATACATCAATATCTAAAATTGAAAAATAAATTAATTATGGAAGAAGCACTAGTAATAGGTATTGACGTAGGAGGTCAATCAACTAAAATAGGAGTTATAGATATTCAAGGTAACATCAAGGCTCAAAGTGTTATATCATCATTACAAGAAGATATAAACAGCTACATGGAGGATCTAACAAAAGCTATTAAAGCATTAATTGCTAAAACTGGTAAAATAAGTCAGTTTAAAGGCATAGGTATTGGAGCCCCTAATGGAAATTATTATAAAGGAACAATTGATTCTGCTCCTAATCTTAAATGGGCACATGACCCACAAGGAAACCCTCTAGAAATTCAACTTTCAGAAATGATTAAAGACCAAATAGGTCTTCCAACCGTCGTTACTAACGATGCAAATGCAGCTGCTGTCGGTGAAATGACCTATGGTGCTGCCAAAGGTATGAAGAATTTCATAATGATTACTCTTGGGACTGGTGTCGGTAGTGGAATCGTTATAGATGGTAAGGTAGTATATGGACATGATGGTTTCGCAGGAGAACTTGGACATACTACTATAATAAGAGATGGAAGACAATGTGCATGTGGAAAAAAAGGTTGTCTTGAAACTTATACATCTGCAATGGGAGTAGCTCGTACTGCCAAAGAAAAACTTAATAATAGCTCGATTCCTAGTATCTTAAGAGATATTGATATAGATAGCATTTCATCAAAAGATGTATATGATGCTGCTAAAAAAGGTGATAAATTAGCTATTGAAATTTTTGATTATACTGCGAAACTATTAGGTCAGGCATTTGCTGATTTCGTAGCATTCAGTGCACCAGAGGCTATAGTACTTTTCGGAGGTCTTGCTAGATCTAAAGAATTTCTAGAGGAGCCTATATTAAAGTATATGAATGAAAATTTATTAGGCATTTGGAAAAATAAGATTCAATTGAAATTTTCTCTTTTGAAAGATTCAGATGCAGCTATTCTAGGTGCTGGAGCATTGGCTTGGGATCTATAAAGAATAGTTATATTTATAAAAAAAGATGTGTCAATATTATGGCACATCTTTTTTTATATTAATTAATTTATATAAAGTTTAAATTCTTTTTAAAGCTTTAGATAATTTATTTTTAATAATATTTTGAGTATTAATTTCAGATAAAATACTTAATTGTTTCTCATTATCATTAAGATCCTGAGCAGTATGTAGCTCTTTTATAAGATTATTATACACATGTTCAGTATATTTATATTTAAATAAAACAATCGCCCTGGGGACGTTAATATGTAGTAAATTTTCTTCTGGAATTAATGATTTTTTATATTCTTTAACATTTATTTTATAGTCATCAATAATTATAGATAAAACCTTTTTCGTGATTTCTTGGTCTTCATAATTATTAAATCTTGTTTGAATCCTCTCTTGGATATCATCTCCTGGAGTACTTTCCTCTAAAAACTCATAATAAAGATTATATATCTTTCTATATAAAGGATTAAGAATTTCTAAATCATCTTGTTCTAACTCTTCTTTAATATAATTCGATACTGTTATATTAATAACATCTATCACTTCAGAAGAAGCATTCCTCTGTTCGAAATGAATAATACTTTCTCCAAACTTAAGTAAATAATAAATTATATCTTTTTCTGAAGCCTCAACTAATGGTGCTACTATAGAATAATTATTCTGAGTATGTTCTATTGATGAATATTCATATGGTATATTATCTATAGCTGGAGGTATATCATTAATATCTGGAGGAATATTATCAATTGGGGGGATTTCTCTTGGCGATGATGAAGAATTATCTTGACGATAAGAGCTATATTTTGTTTTAGAAAATCTATTCTTTCTTTCTTTAGTCAAGCGTTTTTCTTTTTCATCGTTTAATAAAATAGAATTATGAACTTTAGATACTTCTTCTGTCAATATATCTTGTTCTATATCTAACTTCTTAGATGTTTGTTCGATATAGACAGATCTTATTATAGGATCTGGAATAATAGCTATAGTATTGACTATTTCTTTAATTAGTTCTACTTTTCTCATAGGATCATTAGAAATATCCTTTGATAAGAGCTCATATTTAAAATCTATAAAATCCTTTTCTTGTTCATTTAAGAAAGTTACTATTTCTTCTTTCGTATGTGTTCTAGCGAAAGAATCTGGGTCATGTCCCTCTGGGAAAAGAGCAACCTTTACTTGTAATCCTTCTTTTAATATAAGATTTATACCTCTTAATGACGCCTTTATACCTGCAGAATCTCCATCATACAATACAGTAATATGATTTGTAAACCTTTTTATTAATCTAATTTGATTAACTGTAAGAGATGTTCCAGACGATGCGACCACATTCTCTACTCCAGCTTGATGAAAAGAAATAACATCCGTATAACCTTCAACTAAATAACATTTATCTAATTTATTTATTGAAGATTTAGCGAAATAAATACCATACAGACTTTTATTTTTTACATAAATATCAGTCTCTCTAGAATTTACATACTTAGCTACTGACTTGTCTTTACGTAAAGTTCTCCCTCCAAAAGCTATTACTCTACCACTCAAGGAATGGATAGGAAACATAACTCTATCATAAAACCTGTCAGCTAGTTTTCCGTCATTTCTAATAACACAAAGACCTGTATCTAGTAAAAATTCAGATTTATAACCAGCCTTTTGAGCTGCTTCAGATAGAGAAAGAATAGGAGCATCGCTAACAGAATCTTTAAAAAATTCGCTACCATTATGCATATGAGGATTTGGAGCAAAACCTAATCCGAATTTTTTAATAGTTTCCTCTGAAAATTCACGTACCTGTTTAAAATATGATAAACCTACAGCCCTTCCTACTTTTGAATTAAATAGTATATCTGCATAGTATCTCTGTGCATATTCTGACACTATGAGCAAACTCTCTCTCCTCTTATTTTTCGCTATATCCTCTGGCGTTTGTTCTTTCTCATGAATCTCTATTCCATATTTTCTAGCTAAATATTTTAATGCTTCAGGATATGTCATTTGCTCGTGTTCCATTACGAAAGTAATAGCACTTCCAGCTTTTCCACATCCAAAACATTTAAATATCCCTTTACTAGGAGATACAGAAAAAGAAGGAGTCTTCTCATTGTGAAAAGGACAGCAAGCGATATAATTAGAACCTCTTCGTTTTAAACTAAGGAAATCTCCTATTACATCGACTATATCAACAGCATTTAATATTTTATCAACTGTTTCTCTATCTATCATTTAATTAATCCTCAACACTCTTAAGTTTCTCTCTAATTTTAGCTTCTATTTCATCAGCAAGTTCAGGATTATCATTTAAGAGTTTTTTTACAGTTTCTCTACCTTGTCCTATTTTCATTTCTCCATAACTAAACCAAGATCCACTCTTGTTAATTATATCAAATTCGACACCTAAATCAATAATTTCTCCAATTTTAGATATACCTTGTCCAAAAACTATATCAAATTCAGCTTTTCTGAAAGGAGGAGCCATTTTATTCTTAACTATTTTAGCTCTAGTTCTATTTCCTGTAGCTGCATCTCCATCTTTTATTTGAGTAGTTCTCCTTACATCTACACGCACTGAAGCATAAAATTTTAAAGCATTACCACCTGTCGTAGTTTCAGGGTTTCCGAACATTACCCCTATTTTCTCACGTAATTGATTAATAAAAATACAACAAGTATTCGTCTTACTAATATTAGCTGTTAGTTTTCTCAAAGCTTGACTCATTAAACGAGCTTGAAGTCCCATTCTAGAATCTCCCATTTCTCCTTCAATTTCTGCTTTTGGTGTAAGAGCCGCCACTGAATCTATTACTATTATATCTATAGCACCACTTCTTATAAGATCATCAGCGACCTCTAAAGCTTGTTCTCCATTATCAGGCTGAGAAATCAGTAATTGATCGACATCAACTCCCAAATTTCTAGCATAAGTTCTATCAAAAGCATGTTCAGCATCTATCATAGCTGCTATACCACCTGATTTCTGTGCTTCTGCTATAGCATGTATAGCCAAAGTAGTCTTACCACTAGACTCTGGTCCATATATTTCTATAACTCTTCCTCTTGGATAACCACCTATTCCTAATGCATGATCTAAAGATATTGATCCGGATGATATGGTTGAGACTTCCCACGTAGGCTGTTCACCTAATTTCATAATCGTACCCTTACCAAAATCTTTATCAATTTTAGCAAGTGTAGCCTGTAAGGCCTTCATCTTGGCATCATTAACATTAGCCTTCTTTTTTTCTGCACTCTCTTTAGCCATAATCTATTTTTTTTAAATAAAGTTAGATACAAATGTAACTATTTTTTGTGATATTTTTTTATAAATTTGCACTTCTAAATGTTCTTCATAAAAATTTGATGCATTTGGATTTTTTTAACATAAAATATTATAAGATGAGTAAAGATTATAAACGTTATTTGATTACATCTGCCTTACCATATGCTAATGGAGCAGTACATATTGGCCACTTGGCAGGAGTATATATACCTGCAGACATCTATGTAAGATATCTTCGAATGCGTGGACGAGAAGTACTTTTCATAGGAGGCTCTGATGAACACGGAGTTCCTATTACCCTGAAAGCTAAAAAATTAGGAGTAAGCCCACAAGTAGTCGTTGATAAATATCATAATATAATAAAAGACTCATTTCAAGAATTAGGAATATCATTTGATATCTATTCAAGAACATCTTCTAAAACACATAATAAAGTAGCATCTGACTTTTTTCTTAAACTTTATAATGAAGGAAAATTCATAGAAAAAGAAACAGAACAATTTTATGATGAAGAGGCTAAAGAATATCTAGCAGATAGATACATCGTAGGTACATGTCCAAAATGCGGAAATCCCGAAGCCTACGGTGATCAATGTGAAAAATGCGGAAGTACCCTTTCTCCAGACGAATTAATAGATCCCCACTCAGCACTTAGTGGAAATATACCTATAAAGAAAAAAACAAAACATTGGTACCTGCCTTTAGATAAATATGAACCATGGTTAAAACAATGGATTCTAGAAGATCATAAAGAATGGAAATCTAATGTTTACGGGCAATGTAAATCGTGGTTAGATGGCGGACTACATCCTCGTGCCGTCAGCCGAGATCTTTCATGGGGTGTACCAGTACCTGTAAAAGGAGCCGAAGGCAAAGTACTATATGTATGGTTCGATGCCCCTATCGGTTATATATCTAATACAGTTGAGCTACTACCTAACGATTGGGAAAAATGGTGGAAAAATGAAGATACTAAATTAGTGCATTTTATAGGAAAAGACAATATCGTTTTTCACTGTATAGTCTTCCCTAGCATGTTAAAAGCCCACGGAGACTACATATTGCCTGACAATGTACCAGCGAATGAATTCTTAAATCTTGAAGGCAATAAAATCTCTACCTCTAGAAACTGGGCAGTATGGTTACATGAATACCTTCGTGATTTACCAGGAGAACAAGACGTACTAAGATACGTTCTATGTGCCAATGCTCCAGAAACTAAAGATAATGATTTCACATGGAAAGATTTTCAGACTCGTAATAACTCAGAATTAGTAGCTATATATGGTAACTTCGTTAATAGAGCAGTCGTTTTAACTCATAAATATTTTGGAGGAAAAGTTCCAGAAAACTTGAAACCAGAATCTATAGACAGCGACACACTAAACCAAATAGCAGTTATTAAAGGACAAATAGAAACCTCACTTGAGTCATATCGTTTTCGTGAAGCAATATTCGAGGCAATGAATTTAGCAAGACTTGGAAACAAATATCTAGCAGACACAGAACCATGGAAAGTCGCCAAAACAGACATGGAAAGAACTGCCTCCATTCTTTATGTATCATTACAAATCTGTGCAAACTTATGCATAGCTTTCTCTCCTTTCATCCCTTTCTCTAGCAAAAAGCTAGCTCACATACTAGCAATGGAAGGTCTTGACACTGGAGAAGTTCATCCTGAAGAAGGAGTCGCTCGCAGCGAAGAAGATAACATCTGGAATTCATTTGGAAAGACAGAGCTAATGAAACCAGGACATCAGCTAAATAAAGCAGAACTTCTTTTCAGTAAAATAGAAGACGATACTATACAAGCTCAACTAGACAAATTGGAAGCCACACGCGCAGCTAATGATGCAGAAAAAGCCGAAGAAAAATCTAAAGAAGTACTTCCTTTAAAAGAAGAATGCACCTTTGATGATTTTCAAAAAATGGACATTCGCACCGCTACAGTTCTAGAAGCTATAAAGGTTCCAAAAACTAAAAAGCTACTTAAACTAACCATTGACACTGGAATTGATAAAAGAGTAATAGTATCCGGCATAGCAGAATTTTATACCCCAGAAGAAATGATTGGCAAACAAATTTGCATACTAGCTAATTTAAAACCAAGAGCTATACGAGGCATAGAATCTCAGGGCATGATTTTAATGGCTAAAGAAGAATCTGGAAAAATGAGATTCATAACTCCAGCTGAAACTCTAATAAATGGAGCACAGATTAACTAATTCCATTAGTATATATATAGAAATCCCTCTTTTTAATTTAAAAAAGAGGGATTTTTATTTAATCAGGTTTGTAAAAACTACAAACGATTTTCTAATATAGCTCTAACCTTATCAGGAGTAACTATACCATTTTCTCCTACATTCCAATTAGCTGCCTTAAACTTAGCTACTATTATATCAATAGTATCTTTATCGATATTATAATCAGACAACCGAGTTTTCTGTCCTACAGACTGGAAGAATTTATCTGTTTTCTCTATTACCTCATCAATCACATCATCCTCAGATTTACCATTGCCTGTAGATATATTCCAAACTTTATCTGCATAACGTAAAAGTTTATCATGTTTTTCCTTACGCATTATTGACATTGTGCCTGGGAACACGATAGCTAATGTTTGGCCATGATCAAGACCTTTCTGAGCAGTTAACTCATGACCTATCATATGAGTCGCCCAATCTTGAACTACACCCATTGATATAAAGCCATTAAGACCCAAGGTCCCAGTCAACATATAATTAGCACACACATCATAACTTTTCTTCTCTTCAGTTAAAATAGGAGCCAAAGTAATCAAAGTTCTCAATATACCCTCAGCCCATTCATCCATAACCATTGTCTTGTTATCAATAGTTAAATACTGCTCAAGAGTATGAGCGAATATATCAGTTATACCATTTGCTATTTGACGTTTAGGCAAAGAATAAATCACCTCTGGGTCAAGGATTGAAAACTTAGCAAATGTATAAGGACTAGAAAATGCATATTTATCTTTAGTTTCACGACGAGATACTACTCCCCCATTATTCATTTCTGAAGAGGTCGCTGGAAGTGTCAATACTGATCCAAATGGTATCGCATCATCTACTTCAATATGTTTAGTAATAATATCCCATGGCTCGCCATCGTTATATTTAGAAGCTAGGGCTATAAATTTGGTACCATCAATGATTGATCCTCCACCTACAGCCAAAAGCATCTCGACATTTTTCTTTTTACATATATCTATAGCTTTTACAAGTGTAGAATAATCAGGGTTTGCCTCTATACCACCAAACTCTATAACCTCGCATTCAGCTTTTTTTAAAGCATCAATTACTTGGTCATATACGCCATTGCGTTTAATAGATCCGCCACCATAAGTCATCATAACTTTAGTACCTCTAGCTATCTCCTCAGATAATTTTGCTATCTGGCCTTTACCAAAAATAAGCTTGACAGGATTTTTAAATTCAAAATTATTCATATTTACTATTCTTTTATTATGCGTTGAATATAAATATTATTTTTCAATATTAAAATATGAGCTACCTTTCAAGCCCTCACTAGAAAATTCCAAATTGGTATTACCACTCTGATTATCAATTTTAAGCAATGCCGTAGCTATTCCAAACTCAGTTTTTATCTCTCCAGGATTTAATATTTCGACTTTTGAATCTGTTTTTAAATTAATCACACCATCGAAATCATGACAAATAGTTCCATTACTATCGACAGCAGCTATATAAGCAAAAACCACATCATTACGACCAGCTTTAGGTTTTACTCCACTTTCATCTATCCAACATATTAATTTCTTCGCCGTTTTAGGAGAACGAACTATATCAGTTTTAACTTTTTTTCCTGAGATATAACCTACAGCCTTTAATGTTCCGGCTTTAAATTTCTTTATATGAAAAGTAAAAGGCGAATGATTCAAATTATCACTAATACTATCTTTATCAGGAGTTTGATCGCCCACTTTTCTTCCATTCAAATAAAGTTTAACTCTATCACAATTACTAAATACCTTTACATCTTTAGGAGATTCAGGAGTCCAAAAACTCGCGATCTTTAAAACCACATTAGCATATGAAGCATCAGCCTTCTTTCGAGCATCAGCTTGACTCGCATAAAAATAAAAAGATAATTTAGGTAGTCTAAATATATCCATAATACCAGAATACTCAATATCTGGATGATAACCTCTATTATAATCAAACATCACCCAATAACCATCCCCTGCAGCAGGCATACTCAAATTATCATTATGAGACTCTTGAATATTATGAGCCTGAATCAACATTGATTTCTCACCAGCACTCCTTGGCTGCCTGCTAGACAACTCCAAACGCTTCGTGCGAGACAATTTATCTTGATTAAGTCCACTATTATTTGAATAATACTCCCAATCTCCATACTCAGAAACTATATAAGGTTTTTCAAAAGTTATAGCTTCAGGATGCATAATTCTATGTTGTCTTGATTGGAAATACACATCATATTCATCTGCTATCCAACCACAAGAATAAACGTTAGGTCCAGGATATTCTTCATGAACGATAGAATTAAGCTTAGCCATAAAATCATTAGGCATTTTAGTCTCATTTAAAGAAACCTCCCAGCCAAAAACACATGGATGATTACGGTCACGACGAATAAGTTGACGAGCTGAATGATAACACTGATTTTTAAATGCACTATTCTCTTTATAATATTGCCAACCTAACATAGCATCTACTACCACTATACCCAAACTATCACAAGCATCCATAAATGCAGGAGATTGAGGATAATGAGATAATCTTACATAATTAAAACCAGCTTTTTTTATCTTAACAGCATCACGACACTGAGCATTATCAGAAAGAGCATAACCAATAAAAGGATACTCCTGATGTCTATTCACACCTCTTAAAAAAGTCTTAACACCATTAATATATATATTATGATTTTTATACTCAAATTCACGAATTCCGAAATGACTTTTCTCCGTATCCACTTCCTGTCCACCACTCAACACTACAGTCTTTACAGTATATAGATTTGGTTCATCTGGAGACCACAAATCAGGATGAGCTATTTCAATATTCTCAACAAACTCCCCAGTAGCTCCCGCGGCAATAAGTGTTAGAGCACTTTCACACTGTTTTACTTCTAATCCAGATCTGTAGATCTTATGAACGACCTTGATTTTACTATTCGCAGAACTTTCATTTTTTATCTGTGTTTTAATTCTAACGATTGAAGAATCTTCTGATACTTTAGGTGTAGTGATAAATACACCACCCGTAGCAGATTCTGCAGCCAATAAAGGAGAAGTTATATGTATTCTGTTTTTAGTTATAATATAAGCATTACGATATAGACCACCATAAGTATTAAAATCCAATATTTTTACAGGCTTAGGTCCTGTAACCGGATTATCATTATTATCAAGCCTTAACTCTATCTGATTATTATTCTCATTCAAATAAGGAGTAGCATTAAATATTATAGGTAAGAAACCTCCCTGATGAGTTAAAACATATTTACCATTAAGCCATATATCTGCCTTATTCATAGCAGCTTCAAACTTTAAAAAATAAAGTTTATCACTAGAATAATTCTCTATATCAAAAGTCTTACGATAATAACAGATCCCCTGCCATTGATTATTTACAACTAAAGGTTCGATATGAGCAGTATGAGGCAATGACACATTCTCCCACTTAGTAGAAGTGTCCAATTTAAACTGCCACCCATCATTAAATAATGTTTGAGAAAACGCATTACTTGTGAATAACAAGGTTATCAATAATGTCAAAAAGTTTTTAGATATTATCTTATAATTCATGAGATATATTTTATAAATAAGTAAAAATATTGATTAAATTTTGACTAAAATAGTTCTTTTTTATCATAAATTACAACTTTTTTTTCTTTATTTTTTTTAATAAATCTTTCTTCCAAAAAAGTGTCACAAAATGGACTTATAAGTACAATATATATACTACAAGACACATGTCATAATGTGTTTTTAATAATTTTGTCACATCATAATATATAATACATAAATGAAAAATACACAAATTAAAAAAGTGATGTTTAAGCATATTAGTTTTATACTAATAGGTGTAAGCTTAATATTAACCTCTTGTAGTCAAAAAGCTACAACTAGCCAAATTATTAACTTTTCACCAAATGGTCAAGGAGGTGATATAACACAAGAAATACGAACTGCTATAGATAATAGTTCAAAGACTCTTCATCTTCATTTCGCAGCAGGTGACTATTCATTCAAGCCTGATTTCGCATCCGACCATTATGAAGCCATAATCAACCATGATAATGGACTAAAAAAAATAGTATTCAACATACAAGATTTCGATAATGTTATTATAGAAGGGGAAAATGCTGACTTTTATTTCCACGGACAAGAAATGCCATTTCAATTCAAACGTTGTAAAAATGTATCAGTAAGTGGCATAAGAATCCATTGGGACATTCCATTCTTATTCGCAGGAAAAGTAGTAGCAGTTAATAAAAAAGAAGGATGGAGAGACTTAAAACCCGTTAATCCAAAAGGACAATGGAAAATCTCAAAAGGACGTCTTTTATGGCCAAATATAGATGGTTTTAACTTCCTTCAACTAGGAAGCACTTTAGCCTTCACAGCAGATACTAAAAGGCCTGTAGATGGATGTGTAGATCACTTCACTCAAGAGACCAAAGTAGAGAAAAGGCCCAATGGCATAGTTAGAATCTATGAAAAAATGAAAGTTTACCCTCCTGTTGGAAGTATTTTAAACAGCAAAGGAGATAAAGCTAACGATAGATACGCTCCTGCTTTCCGCTTCTGTGAGAGTAGTAATATAAATATAAAAAATGTAATCGTTCACCATGCACTAGGAATGGGATATCTTTTCGAATTCTGTGAAAATATCACACTAGATCATAGTGGTGTATATCTAGAAAAAGATAGTCCAGAAGTAGTATCATCTACAGCGGATGCCACTCACTTCGCCAACTGTAAAGGACAAATAACTATGACCCATTGCAGATTTGAAAATATGCTTGATGACGGAACAAACGTACATGGAACATATGTTTCAGTAAATAAAAAAGTAGATGAACACACTCTTCGTGTAGCATTAATGCACCAAGAACAAATTGGTGGAACTTTCGCTATGCCAAATGATAGCATCTGGTTTATACATCAACCAAATCCTAATCGTATAAAAGAGATAGGTAAAATCAAGAATATATCTATAATCAATGAAAAATATCAAGATATAACATTCTACTCTCCTATTCCTGAAAGCATAAAAGCTGGCGATTTACTAGAAAACAAAACATGGAACCCAAGTCTAACTATCGACCACTGTATATTTAGAAACAACAGAGCTCGTAATATCATTATTAAAACTCCTAAACCTATATTAATAGAAGAAAATGAATTATCTTCAATGATGTCAACTATCATGCTACGTGGAGAATCATACTACTGGTTTGAATCAGGAGCTGTTTGTGATGTTATGATTAGAAATAACCATATAACCCACTCTGCTTACTGTGCTAAACCTCATGCTATATTATATGTAACGCCACGCCTTGGTGAACATTTCAACCACCATGCATACTACGACCGCAATATTAGTTTTATTAATAATACTATTGAGAACTTCCAGCCTCGTATAGTATGGGCATATAACGTAGAAGGTCTAACTATAAAAGGCAATAAAATTACCCAGACTTATGAAACTATACCGACTCAAGGTGATGCTGCACAATATGAAATACATGACTGTAAAGACATCATTATTGAGAATAATATATATAAAGGTAAACGTGTTAAAACTTTGTCAATAGATGATAAAAGTAAACAAACATTAGTTATAAAAAATAATTAATTTTACATACAATATAAACTATCATATATAATGAAAACGCATAAAATCGTCTCAGAACCGAATAGTGCTATCAAACTCGCTCTTGCTCTACCTGTATTAGCATCTACGTCTCTTAGTGCTCAAACATCATCACAAGCGCTTAAAAACGATGAAGCACTTAAGCCACATAATCGTCCAAACATCGTTGTTTTGTTTGTTGATGATTTAGGATGGACAAGTTTAGGTTATCAAGATAAAACTTTCCATACTCCCAACATAGACGCTCTCCAGAAACAAGGAACATACTTTTCTAGAGCATATGTCTCTACTGCTACTTCGAGTCCAAGTAGAGCATCACTTTACACAGGAAAACAAGCTGTTCGCTGTGGTTTCGTTCGTCATATTCCTGATAATCCAGATCGTCTTGAATACAATTACTGGACCACTGACCCAGGAGATATGCCTTCTAGAAATTGGATGAAGCTTGATGAAATTACATTCGCTGAACGTTTACACGAAATAGGTTATTATAATTATTTTATAGGTAAATGGCATCTTGGACATGCCCCTTATTTCCCTATACATCAAGGATGGGATGCTCAGTATGGTTCTGGAGAATATGGACATCCTGGCAGCTATATCGCTCCTTTCTTTAAAAAGGATAATCCTATTCCAGAATTCCATAATAAAGAATATCTAACTGATGTACTTACCGACGAAGCTGTAAGATTCATAAAAAAAGAAAAACATACCCAACCTTTTCTTTTAAATCTTTCATATTATACTGTACACTCCCCACATCAAGGTCGTCCAGATTTAGTAGCTAAATATAAAAAAGAAGGATTAACTGGTGAATTTTTAAAATTCGCAGCTATGGTAACTGCTCTTGATGAATCTGTTGGTCGTGTTAGAAAAGCACTTGAAGAAAGTGGATTAGCAGATAATACAATTATAGTTTTCGCTTCCGATCAGGGAGGAATGTTTTACAATACGCCACTTAGAGGAGGTAAAATAGGTGGAGATACCTTAGCAGAAGGTGGATGTCGTATTCCTTTGATAATATATAATCCATTATTGCCTAATGCAGCCAAATCATGCAGCACTCCAGTTATGACCTATGATATATATCCTACTATATTAGAATTTGCTGAAGGATTTCCATGTAGAGACAGGCAAATCGATGGTGTTAGTTTAATTCCTTTAATGAAAGGTAAAACTATCGCAGATCGTGATTTATTTATGATTCGTAGTTATGAAGATCAAAACGATGCGATTATCCATGGAGATTATAAACTTATTAAATACCGTTCTGGCAAACTTCAACTTTATAATGTTAAACAAGACATAAGTGAGACTCATAATTTAGTTGATGAAATGCCTGACAAATGTAATGAAATGCTAATGAGATTAGATCGTTGGGAAAGAGAAGATATTCCAGGCGAATTACTAAGAAATCAACACGATAGAGGAAATTGGGGAGGCCCGGATTTAAGTAAACCTATAAAAAAGAAAAGTCCACTTCCTCGTCCTGCACCTATATATTAAAAGATAATTTTCTTCCCAGTATAAAAAGCACTTAATCTAGTATTAAGTGTTTTTTTTATTTCGTTATAACTCTCTAAACTTGTACAATGACCTGTATAAAATTTAGTATAAGGAAAATCTTCAGCTAATTGCTTAGCAAGTTCACGTAATTCATTTTTAGTTTCACAATTACTAGGAAGATGCATTCCTCCAACGAAAAGAGAAGGAAATACTTGTATATTAGGTATCTCACTTTTCAATGATTTATATACATAATCCTTACAAGATTCTAATATATTGCCTACACCATTATGAGAACATGGAGAAATGATATTTAAATATGCAGATGCTCCTCTTACATTGCTTAATACTAATGATATTTCATGAGTAAACTCATCGTCTTTTAAATGGTCTATTTTCAAATATTTATTAGCATATGGCCTCGTATAAGTATTTCTTTTATTAAAAATAATATATACATTATCTGATATTTTCAAAGAATCACCCACTAACTTAAACCTCCAAGCAGTATCTGGATTAAATAGAGTTCTATCTGTACTTATATTACGTGGACTTCCATGGCGTAAAGAATAATATGATGTGTGCAATATTTTCCTCGAACATATAATATCTGCTTTTTGATTGGACTGTAGAAAATATTTTAGTCCTCCAGTATGGTCATTATGTCCATGTGAAAGTATTAGATGATCTACATCACTGATATCAATGCCAAGTATTTTAGCATTATTCAAAAAGTTATCAGACAAACCTGTATCTATTAACCATTTTTGACCTTCAAATTCAATATAAATAGAAAGTCCATGTTCAGACATAAGTTTTGGAGAAGGATTATATAATTCTTCAGAATTTTCTAATGACGTATTATCGACAAGGAAAGTTAATTTACTCATCTTGCTCATTCTTTTTAGGTTTGTTAAGCATATCCTCATCTGAGGAAACTAGATTATTAGAAGTACGCTCAACGAAAATTTTATCAATACGTGCTCCATCCATACTCGTTATTTTAAATTTGAAAGTTTTCCAAAATATAACTTCATTTACTTCTGGTATTTGATCTATTACTTCTAAAATAAGACCACCAAGAGTATTTACATCGTATTCAGGATAAATATCCTCCATCTCGAAATATTCAAGAAAATCATAAAAAGGACATTGTCCATCTATATTCCAAGCTCCATCAGGTAATTTCTCGATATCTGGTTCTTCTTCTTCATCAACGATAGTTCCTATTAAACCTGCCAGAATATCTTTATGAGTGATAATACCTTGAAAGACTCCAAATTCATCATAAACAAAAGCATAGCCCACTTTATCATTTCTCATCTGTTCCATAGCCTTATAAACAGACATATTCTCATGATATGATTCAGGCACACAAATATAATCTTTTAAATCGAAGTCTTCTTTTCTTAGTTTTCCGAAAATATCTTTCAAAAATACTACACCCTTAATATCATCAAGAGAACCTTCAGCCACTGGATAAACTTCATATAAATCATTTTCCATGACATCTGCTATCTGCTCCCCTTTCATACTAGTATCAAACCATACGACATCACTTCTACTAGTCATAATAGACTCAATATCTCTATCACCTAAAGAAAATACTCTATCTACTATATCTTGCTCTACATCTTGTACCTGCCCATCTTCCTTACCTTCAGCTACCATATATTTAATTTCATCTTCTGTTACTATAGTTTCTATTGATTCTATTCCTAATAGTCTTGAAATGGCATTAGTTGTAATAGTCAAAAGCCAAACAACAGGAGTCATAATATACGACCAGAATGTCATAAAATGAGCCATGAATTTAGCTATTTTTTCTGAGTTACTTAATCCTATATTCTTAGGGACTAACTCTCCAAAAACTATTGATAAAAATGTTACAAGAAAAATTATTATTATCTGAGCTACACTACTAGAAGAACTAGGACTCATGCCTAATTTCTGGAGATATATTGAAAAGTGATCGGCAAATTCTGCCCCGGAAAATAAACCTGTAAGAATACCGATTAGAGTAATACCGACTTGAATAGTGGAAAGAAAACGAGTTGGGTCTTCTATTAATTTCAACGTAGTCTGAGCTTTTTTACTTCCTTTTTTAGCATCTGAATTAATCTTAGACTTACGTGAATTTACTATAGCGATCTCACACATAGCGAAAACTCCATTAAATAAAATCAATAATACTATAATCAATATTTCCATAGTTTTAATATAACAAAAAATTTAACCTTTTATACAGTCTGCTAAAATCTGTATTCCTTTATCTATTTTTTCTTCTGGAGTGAAAGAAAAATTCAATCTTATAGTATTTTGTCCCCCTCCATCACAATGGAAAAATTCGCCAGCTACATAAGCTACTCCTGCATCCAATACTTTTTCATATATATCTACCGCACTAGTTCCTTCAGGCATATATAGAAAAATAAATAAACCTCCTTCAGGATGAGTCCAAGACGAACCATCTGGCATATATTTTTCTAAAGCCCTCAACATAGTATCTCTTTTATGTCTATATAATTTTAAAGAATTTACTAAATTCTTATCCAATTCTCCACTTCTGAGATATTCTGCTGCCAGATATTGATTAATTATCGGAGAACATAAATCTGTAGATTGTTTACATACCGTCAGTTTATTTAAAAATTCTTCTGCACCTATTACCCATCCTAAACGAATACCAGGAGCGAATATTTTAGAAAAACTACCTAGTTGGACTACTACATCAGAATCCATAGAATACATTGAAGGTAATTGTTCTCCTTCGAAACGTACTTCTCTATATGGACAATCTTCTAATATTAAGATATTATACTTTTTAGCAATAGCTACTAACACTTTTCTACATTCTAAAGTAAGAGTTTCGCCTGTGGGATTGTTAAAATCTGGAATACTATAAATAAACTTAATCTTTTTATTGGCTTTATGTAATGCTGTAATTTTTTTCTCATATCTCTCAGCCAATAAAGAAGCATCATCAGTCGAGTCAATACTTTGTATGTCAGCGCGGTATGAATAAAAAGATTGAAGAGCTCCTAAATATGAAGGATTAGCACATAAAATCACATCTCCAGGATCAATCATAATCCTAGTACATAAATCTATAGCCTGCTGGCTTGATGTCGTTATTTGCAAATTTTTTACATCAACTCCAGATCTTTTAGCCAATACCTGACGTAATTCGATAATACCCTCAGTAGCTCCATACTGTAATGCCTGAGCCCCATAATTATCTAAAACTGTAGAAGTAATCTTTTTAAGCTGTTCTACAGGAAAAGTTAATGGTGAAGGATAGCCACCAGCGAAAGAAATCATTTTACTTAAATCATATTTTCTAAATAAATCTCTAGCTGGTGAACGATGAAAAGATGCTACATCTTCTGAAAATCCGTATTTCATTTTATATTTTTTCTCTTAATAAATCTTCTAAAACTATGGATGTGTCGGTTTTATCATTCCTATATTTAACTATAACAGGAGTATAAATATGTACGCCATTTTCTTTACCATAACCATGTGTTATTGGCCTGCTTCCAGCTACTACTACAGCACCTTCTGGTATAATCATCTGACCATTTTCATTAGCTTTAATATATTCTCCAGAGGTAGCATCAAAAACAGGAGTAGATGAATTGATAATAACTCCAGTAGCTATTACAGCTCTTTCTTTAATAATAGTACCTTCATATATACCACAATTTCCTCCTATAAATGCATCATCCTCAATAATAACAGGAAGAGCACCTACTGGTTCTATAACACCACCTATTTGAGAGGCAGCAGAAAGATGTACATGTTTTCCTATTTGAGCACATGAGCCAACTAATGCATGAGAATCTATAAGTGTTCCTTCATCTACATAAGCTCCTATATTGATATAAGAAGGAGGCATTACTATAGTCGATTTAGCTAAATATGCTCCACAGCGAACAGAAGAACCTCCCGGGACTAATCTAATACCATCATTTACTGAAAACTCACGGACAGGTAGAGTATCTTTATCAAAAAAGCTACACTCTCCTCCTTTCATCTTAATTAATTTTCCACATTTAAATCCCAATAGAATAGCTTCTTTTACTTCTTTATTTACTATCCACTCCCCATCTTTCTTGTATGCTACTCTTGTGGTACCAGCCTCTAATTCTTTTATTGATTGATTAAATATTTCTATATCTTTCATTGTTTTCTTTTATAATTCTGAAACTGTTGTCTTCATTATCTGTATTGTATTTTCTGTAGCTGGGAAAAGAGGTGAACGTAACTCGTTTTCTATTAAACCCATACAAGCCATACCCGCTTTAACAGGAATAGGATTACTTTCTATAAAACAGTTCTTAAATAATGGCATTAATTTATAAAATAATTCTCTTGCTTCTTTAATTTCATCTTTTTGTAAAAGAGATGTTAGTGAAGCCATCAAACTTGGAGCTATATTAGATGCTACACTTATAACACCATCTCCTCCTGTAGCCATTAAAGAAAGGGTATCATCATCATTGCCACTAAGCACAGAAAAGTCTTTTGGAGCATTTTTAATTATTTCACTTATTTGGGCATAATTTCCTGATGCTTCTTTTATTCCTATAATATTATTATGTTTAGATAATTCTAAAGTGGTAGAAGCTAACATATTAGAACCTGTTCTACCTGGTACATTATAAATAACTATTGGTTTAGGACTAGCATCTGCTATGGCAGTAAAATGTTTTATCATTCCATCTTGAGTAGGTTTATTATAGTAAGGTACCACTATAAGCATGGCATCTGCACCATATTTAGCATATTCTTTTACTGTAGATATTACAGCATTAGTGTTATTTGATCCAGCACCTACTAATAATGGTAAGCCTTCTGCCCTTTCTTTTGTAATCTTTAGAAGTTTAATTTTTTCTTCTTCTGTCAGACAAGGTGTTTCGGCTGTAGTCCCAAGTGGAACGAGGAAATTCACACCTTCATTAACCTGTCTTTCTACTAATTTCCCATAGCACTCGTAATCAACTTTATTATTATGAAAAGGAGTGATAAGTGCTGTACCTACGCCTGTTAACATTTTTTTATTCATTGTCTATTAATTTCTTAAATTGATCCTCAAGTAAATCTCTAAATTCATGAACACCTTTCATGTTTGATGTCCATAAAGCAGCTTGGATAGCACCACGAGCGAAACCTGCACGTGAAAAAGCTTCATGCTCCATAGTAATTCTATCCACTACACTTTCATATCCAAGTGTATGAATACCAGATATTTCCCCACATCTTACTGATTGGATATCAACTGGTTTTTTAAAATTATTTTCTACAATATGTCCAATAGTTTTAGCTGTCCCACTAGGTGCATCTAATTTATGTATATGATGTTTTTCTATTATATATGGTTGGTACATATCGAAAGAAGATAATAATTTTGAACTAATTTCACTTAGTTTAAAAAAGATATTAACTCCTATTGAAAAATTACTTGCATAAATCATAGGTGTCCCTTTTTTAATAAAGTATCCTATAATTTCATCTTTTATATCATACCACCCAGTAGTTCCTACTACTACTGCTTTGAATTTATCTGCTATTACTTTATAATTAGATCTGAATGCTGAAGGAGTAGTAAAATCTATACACACACTATCAGAAGCTACTTTTTCATCTATACTAGATATATCTTCTGTAGCTTGCACTAACTCTATGTTAGGCATAGTTGAGATAGCTTTTTCTATCTCTTTTCCCATTTTACCATAACCACTGATTACGATTTTCATATGATACCTCTCTTTTATTTTTTATCGAAGAATTCGTTATGAAGACTCTGAATTACATTGTTCAATTTACTTCTTTCTGTCACAAAACTTACATTGATGGATGATGCTCCTGCAGATATCATACTGATATTATATTCTGAAAGACATCCAAATATTCTGGAACAAATTTCTTTAACAGTAAATATTTCTTTTCCTACTACAGATACTTGAGCTTTATCTTTTTCCACATTTACTACTGCGAATTGAGATAATTCATCAATTACTGATGTCCAATTTTCTCCACTATCTATGGTAACTGAAACATTCGCTTCTGATGTACTTATCAAATCTACTGAAACTCCTTTAGAATTAAAAATTTCGAAGATTTTATTTAAAAACCCGAACGTGTTTATCATCTTAGGTGTGAAAATATTGACTACTACTATATTTTCTTTACAAGATATGGATTTTACTCCAGCTTTAATATTTTCGCCTGGTAATATTAATGTTCCTTCTAAGTCAGGCTTAAGAGAATTCATTACCCTTACTGGAATATTTTTCATTAAAGCGGGTTGTATGGTAAGCGGGTGCAATACCTTAGCTCCAAGTTGAGCCATTTCTGCAGCTTCTTCGAAAGATATAGATTTAATGCTATGAGTTTTACTAACTCTTCTTGGGTCTGTAGTATGTACCCCATCTACATCTGTCCATATTTCTATCTCATCTGCATTTATTGCCATACCTAATAATGAAGCAGTATAATCTGAGCCTCCTCGGCCTAGGACTGTAATTTCATGGTTTTCTGATGCAGACTGAAATCCCTGAGTTATTACAGCATCATGATTTTTAAGTGCCTTACCGATAATATCAGGAGCTTGTTTTTGAATAGCATCAAAATTTGGCTCGGCTTTTAAGTAGTTTTGATCAGTAATAATTAACTTTTTAGAGTCAATTAATGATGTTTTAACACCAGCTGCATTTAATGCTAGAGATATCACATTAGATGATAGTATCTCTCCTGTTGATATTATGCGAGCTTTACTTCTTTCTGATAATTCTCCTAGTACACTTACTATTCTTACAAGTTCTTTTAAATCTTGACATATAGATAAAACTTGTTGTGTGTTTTTCACAGCAAGTTCTTTACACATTTCTAAATGTCTTTTTTCTATATGATCTATAATTTCTTTAGCTTGTGGATAAAAGCCATCAATAGCTAAATTAGATATCTCATATAAGTCATTAGTAACTCCTGAAAGAGCAGAGACTACAATTATGGGAGTTAAAGACTGTTCTAACTTTCCTTTTACTATATTGATAAGTCTTTCGACTGCTTCAGCATTTTGAACGGAGGTACCTCCGAATTTCATTACTCTCATAGTTTCTATTTTAAAGAAGATTATTATTTGATAAATCCACCTTTAACAAGGTATTCTGCATTTAAAATAGCTGCTCCTGCTGCTCCACGAATAGTATTGTGTCCGAATGCTGTTAGTTTCCAGTCAAGTACTCCACATTCGCGTACTCTACCTACTGTAACTGTCATTCCGTGTCCTCTATTTACATCTAGAAGTGGCTGAGGACGAGCAGGGTCTTCATTATATACTAGCACATAGTCAGGCGAGAAGTTTAATCCCAAATCAGGATAAGTGTTTTTAAGAGCTTCTATTATTTCTTCTTTGCTTGCTTTTGTTTCTGTCTCGAAAGAAGCAGAAACAGTGTGTCCGTCTCTTACTGGTACTCTGTTGCAAGAAGCTGACATCTTAAATGACGCAGGGTCTATTTGAGAATTACCCATTGCCCCGAAAATTTTGTACATTTCTGACTCCATTTTCGCTTCTTCTCCTGAGATATATGGCACTACATTTCCCATTATGTCCATAGATGGCACACCAGGGTATCCTGCACCTGATATTGCTTGCATCGTAGTGCAAATTATTTTCTTTAGTCCAAAGTTTTTGAAAATAGGATACATAGCTACGGCTAATACTATTGTCGAGCAATTAGGATTGGTAACTATGAAACCTCCATTTTTAGAATAAGATTCTTGTTGTTTTAGCAATTCACAGTGTGCACTGTTTATTTCAGGAATAACTAATGGGACGTTTTGGTCCATTCTGTGATTTTTCGAATTGCTGACTACAGCATAGCCTTTGGAAGCATAAAAAGATTCAATTTCTCCTGCGACAGAAGCATCAAGCCCTGAGAATAATATCTTCGCATCAAGATCTTCATGGCATGATTTGATAATTATATTTTTAACTTTTTCCGGCATTAAGTTAGATTCTCTCCAACTGCATCTGTCTGCATATTTATTTCCTGCAGATTTTTCAGAAGCTGCTAGTTCTGTAATTTCGAAAAAAGGGTGGTCTCCTAATAATGAGACTAGTTTCTGGCCTACGGCTCCGGTACATCCTAATATACCTACTTTAATTTTTTTAATCATAATATTGTAATTTTTTTTAGTTCTATCGCTGTATAAATTTTATGGTAATCTCGTATAGCTTTTAAAATGTCAGAAAGAAGTACGTATTCTTGTTTCTGGTGTGCTACTCTGATAGTTCCTGGACCATAAAGCAATTTGTTTTTATAGTTAGTTAATCTTGGAGCATCACTTCCAAATGATACTACATCTATAGGAATTTCGTTTTCTTTTATAATTTCTTCTGGAATGAAAAAGCTTATAGGGACATCCCCTCCTTTATCTTCTATAGTAGTCAAATTATCATTATAAGACATCATTAAGTCTTTTACATAATTTCTCGAGGCTGTAGTATTTCTAAAATAACATCTACAAGTTACTAAATCACTTATAATATTTTGAGGATTATCACTCCTGAGCATTCCAAAATTATATGTTGTTTCTCCACAAACTTCATCTTTAGGAAACTTATGTTGTGCAAGGTCTGAAGCCAGATTAATAAATCTATTAATCGCGCTTATTCCTAACTTGGGATATCCAGAATGAGCTTTCTTTCCATTAACAGTTATTAAAAAACTATCTGTACCTTTCGCTGCCTTAATAATTTTATTTTCTGTCGGTTCACCTACTATTACAAATTCTCCACCAGCATGCGTTGCCGCGAAATGTTGTGCTCCATGAGATCCAGTTTCTTCACCTGACAGTAGTAAAAGAGCGAAGTCATTTTTACCTTCATATTGCAATTCTAAACAAGTATAGAGTAAGGATATAAGCTGTCCTTTGGCATCACATGTTCCTCTTCCCTTAAATTTTATATCATAGTCTGGAATAATCTCTTCTCCATCTATTTTTAGACCTAATGATAATTTGCCAGGTATTTTTTCTGTGGTCGTTTTAATATAAGGAGGCACTGTATCCTGATGAGTACAAAAGGTAACAAAAGGTTTTCCCCATGAAAAAAGTAAATTTTCTGTACCATCTCCCACATCAAATCTAGAAAGCTCACATGTTTTTCCACGTGTGTTTGAAGATAATTCTATAATTTTCGTCGCGAGATAATCAGATAATTTTTTTTCTTTTCCTGAAGTTGAATCAATATCCAGTATTTCTAAAAAATTAGAGACGAAAGTTTTAACTTTTTCATTCATATTAAATATTTTAATTTTTATTCTCCGCCAGCTTGCAAATGTCTTAACCAAAACCTATCCATAGTTTCATACAAATGACGTCTAGTATTGGCGCCAAGATATATACTATGAGTTCTATTAGGATATATCATAAGATTAAACATTTTATTACACTGAATGAGTTTATTAATTAATAGTTCACAGTTCTGATAATGTACATTATCATCTCCTGTCCCGTGTATTATTAATAAATCTCCTTTCAAATTTTGAACGAAATTTATTGGCGAACCATTATAAAAACCTAAAGAATCTGTAGAGGGTAATCCCATATATCTTTCCTGATAAACAGTATCATACAATTTCTGATTCACCACTGATGCCACAGCTATACCTGTTTTATAAATATCTGGATATTTAAACATAGCATGAAGTGTTGAAGCTCCTCCTCCACTCCATCCCCAAATACCTATTCTATCTTTATCTACAAATTTATAAGTTTTACATATTTTCTTCACAGCTGCTGCATGATCTGCAGGCCCTATAGTACCCACTTTTTCATAAACACATTTTCTCCATTCTCTTCCTTTAGGCATATTAGTTCCTCGTGGGTCGACACTCATAACGATATATCCTTGTTCTGCCAAGAAATGATGCCATAAATCTCCTCCTTTCCAAGTATTCATAACAGTCGAAGAAGCAGGCTCTCCATATATTTGAAATATAACTGGATATTTTTTATTAGGATCGAATTTTTCAGGTTTAATCATCCATCCATCAAGTGTAGCAACACCTATATTCACTTTAAAAAACTCTTTCTGGTTTAATTCTAAAGCATCATACTTAGCTTTCAAAGTATGATTATCTTCAAGCACCATGATTGTTTTATGATCTGGCAGAGACACTATATCATAATACGAAGGAGTAGAGGCATTATTAAATTCATGCACTGCATATTTTGCATCTGATGTTAACTGATACAGATGCGTACCTTCTTCTCCTTTAGGGGTAACTCTTTCTGCTTCGCCATTGCCATTTAATTTACTTCTATACAGATACTGGTCTATCGCACTATAAGGTGAAGCTAGATAATACACATATCCTCCTTTCTCGTCGATACAAACTATTTTTATAACATCGAACTCACCTTTAGTAATAAGTTTTTCTTTACTTCCATCTCTTTTGACTTTATATAGATGACGCCAACCATCCTTCTCACTAGTCCAAGTGAAATATTTTTCTTTATCTAACCAAACTATATTATCATGAATATCTAAGAAAGCCTCATCAGTTTCTGTTAAGATATTAGTAAACTCCATAGTATTCGCATCAGCTATAAAGACTTTATTAGTATTCTGCAACCTATTAAGCTGTTGAATCATAAGCTTATTAGAATTTGGTATAAAATCCATTCTAGCTAAATAATGATTTCTCGGATCTCCTGGGATTTTAAACCATTTACTCTTACCCGTGGCAATGTTTACAACACCAACCTTTACTGCAGAATTTGTAGTACCTACCTTTGGATAAGGGAAAGGGTGAATTTTAGAGTATATGGAATCAGTGTAATTAATTATATCAAATACCCCTGTACCTTCTGTATCACTATGCCAATATGCTATCGTTTTACCATCCGGACTCCATCTAAACCCATCTCTATCATCTAATTCTTCCTCATAAACCCAATCAAAAGTACCATTAATAACTGATTCGCTACCATCGCTCGTTAACTGTTTAATGCTAGATGTTGATAAATCTTCGACATAAATATTGTTTTTAGAAACATAAGCTACTTTATCTCCAGAAGGAGAAAACTTAGCAAACATAAGACTAGATACTTCAAGCTTCTTCCCTAATTGAATTAATTCTCCAGTTTTAGTATTTAAAACCCAATAATCTCCTCTTGTATGATATCTCCATACTCTACGAGTATTAGTAAAAATTAAAATTTTGGAATCATCATCAGACCAACTATAATCATACACAAACAAAGGTTTTTTCTTACCTTCAGGTATCAATTCAGAAGCATCAACTAAAATCTGTTTAGAATTATCTTTTACATTATATTTTACTATATCATATCCTAAACCTTTAGAGTTTATTTCTAATGTAGAATAAGATATATTATCTTTCATCCATCTGAGATTTGCTACTCCTTTACTTGAATATTTACTTGAATTAAATATATCATTAAGAGTTAATTTATTCTGAGCGGAACTTGATATCAGACTTATACAGCTAAAGACTAAAAGTGAGATAAAATAAATGTTTTTTTTCATGCTAATTCTTCAAACTTAATATTAAGTTACAAATATACTTAAAATGAAAATTATATTTAACATATAATAACATTAAATATCAAAAAAAAGTATTTTACCCGAAAATTTTATTATTATTCTCTACTAGATTAGCTATAAACTTATCATCTCTACGTTTAATCCTTACATCTGTAATTTTTTTTAATTGAGATAATGAATGTAAATCAGATCCTATAAAATCGTACATTCCATTTTTCTTAAGATACTTAAGAATCTTCATTGATTCTTTTCCATAGATACCTATATATGACAGAGCGTTCATTTGCAATAGGCAGCCCATATCCTTTACTTTATCGTAAAATTTTAAATCCTGATATTGATATAAATATCGCTCAGGATGCGCTAATATAGGCTTATAATCATTTAATACAAGATTAAAAATAGTATCTAAAATATTATTAGATTTATAGTAATATGACATCTCTATAAGAACATATTTATCTGAACCATTAAAGGTTAATTTTGGAAGAAAATTCTCAAAATCCTCTACCACCATATATTCTGCAGCTAATCTGACGTCAATATCTACAGCTGGAAGTATCGTCTTTTTAAATTCATTAAAATGTTCAATAATAATATTTTCATTGCTATTAGGATATACATCTGGATTAAGGTGTGGCGTTAAAAACAACTTTTTCACACCCATCTCTTGCATTTTTTTTAACGCACTGATTGAATCTTCAGCTTTCCTGAAACCGTCATCTACGCCAAAAAGAATATGAGAATGTATATCATTTTTTAATATCATTTTATACTATCATTTTTTAAATTTAGAGGATTCTTTATTTTTACTTTTATCACTTTGCGAATAACCATAGATTCCAGCATTACCATAGCCATAGCCATAACCATAACCACTTCCGTATCCATAGCTTGAATATCCTAAAATCTTTTTACTCATATATAAATCATTTAAAACTATATTCACATTTTTCAATTTTTTAGAATTTATAGTTTTATTAATCAAAGGAATAGTATCTAATCTTGTATAATTAGATTTCACAACATATAATGTAGAATCTACGAATTTATTTATTATAAGAGCATCAGAAACAGGCATAAAAGGAGCTGAATCACAAATTATATAATCATATTTATCTTTAAAATAATTAAAAATCTCTGCGATTTTTGGAGAAGCTAAAAGCTCAGTTGGATTTGGTGGTACGAAACCACTAAATATTATATCTAAATTAGGCTCGATTTTTGATTTTGTAGGAAGCTGGTCAATATTATCTGCTTTACCGATTAAATAACCTACTACACTATTCTTTTTAACATGTTCAATCGTAGATAATCTCTGTTCCAAAACAGGTTTTCTTAAATCCAAGCCTATCAATAATACTTTACCATGTAAATGAGACAAAGAAACAGCTAAATTCACTGCGATATAACTTTTACCTTCACCAGGAAAAGAAGAAGTAACTTGAATAATATTTCCTTTTAAAAACTGAAGATTAGTTCTTAACATTCTAAAAGCCTCTGATTTTATATCTCTTCCACTAGCTTTTATAAAAGTTTGAGTATCATCAGAATGAGGTAAAGTAGCTAAAATTGGAATATCTGTTAAATTTTCAAGATCTTCTTGAGTTACTACTTTATATCTAAATAGCTTAATACCCCACACAATTAGAGGAGGTAAAGAAACTCCTAGTATCAAAGCTATTAAATAAATCATTTCTTTTTTTGGGGCAATAGGAATATTGTCTCCAAAAGCAGGTTCTACTACTCTAACATTATCTACGATAGAATATAGAGCTATCTGAGTCTCTTCTTTCTTCTGTCTAAGCATCACGTAAAGAGGCTCGATAATATCCTGTTTTCTAGTTATTTCAGCTAAACGAACTTGTTGACCAGGAATAACAGAAATTTGCTTAATATTAGAAGATATAGTCTTATCCAACTCTTGTTCTTGAATAGAATATGATTTATCCAAGCTGGATATTGTTTCCAAAATACTTTCTCTATTATCAGCTAATCGTTTATTCAAGATTAAGACTCTAGGGTTATTTTCACTTGAATTTATCAATAATCTATTTCTTAATATAACAGATTCATTATAAATATTAATTGTCGAATTTAGACCTTCATCTGCAAATCCAGCAGCTGGAATAACTTTATAATCTCCCGAATCATTATCTTTCATATAATCAGAGACCATTGCCAACAATTTTCTCTGAAGTTGAACCTCTGTTAATTTTTTTCTAAATTCAGATCCTGACTCTAAAGACAGTTTTGACTGAGATGATAAATCTATAAGAGTATTAGATGTTTGATAATTTTTAATCTCATCTTCGACATCCTCTAACTGCTTTGATATCTCGGCTAATCTACTATTAATAAATGAAAGAGCACCCATATTTGATTCATTTTTAAGAGTCCTGGCTTGAAGATTATAAACAGATATTAACTTATTTAATATATCTTCTGCTCTATTTGGATTTGAATCTTTTAAAGATAACTCTATAACATCTGTTTTTGACATTTTATCGCCTAGATTTACTATACTCATATTAGAGACTATAGATTTCGCAGTAGCATATGGCTGATTATAAGACCAGGTATATGAAGCTCCTGCTTCCATCGCTTTCTCATTAGTTATACTGATTCTATAGACTAAATCCCCTCTTGATTTTTTTGTTTTATATTCAAAGTTAGAAATCTTACCAAAAGAGTATAAAATATCCTTATCTACATCTTGATCCTCACCATTAACACTAAGATCTAATATTTTATAGGTCTTAGCATCCTCCATTTTATATTTCATATATAAACTGGTAATATTGTTCGAGTTATTACTCTGTGTAGTATTATTACTATAAACTTGATTATTTAAAACTTTTCCAGAAAAAGGATTATTTTTATAATAATAAGTATCAGCATCAAAAATAAAATTGTCCTCCTTTGCATACTGATTATTCAGATTTAAATCAGTAACGACTTTGGACATTAATGATGGAGATTTCATAATATAAATTTCATCATCTATATTCATTCCTTGATGCTCTCCTGTAAGGTCAAACATAAAAGATAATTGCTTAGATGAGGATCCTTGGCTTTCACGAACCAACATAACAGATATAGTTCTATTATATATCGGGGTTACTGTTTTTAAATATAGATAAGACGCACACAATACTGCAACGATCGATATTATTATCCAATATTTAAGGTTCCATATAAGTATAAATATATCACGGATATTTATTTCCTGATCATTATCCGCTACTTTATTACTTGAATTTTCTATATTATTCTCCATTTTTTTAAAATTTCCTTTCTTTTTAAGAATTAGCTAATATTAACGATATTACTGTTACTATAGTAGTAATACTTGAAAATATGATACTCCAAAGTCCAGTGGCCATCGTTCCCTGAGCGACTCTAGAAGGGCTCTGAGGAACATAGATAACATCATTTTGTTGTAAATAGAAATATGGAGAACTTAAAATTGAACTATTTTTAAGATTAATCTTAAAATGTTCCTGTTTTCCATCTATTTCTCTAATTAATATAATATTATCTCTCTGAGCTGTTAATAGCAAATCTCCAGCGATTCCTAAGGCTTCCAAGACATTAATTTTTTCAGTATTAATATTATAAGTTCCTGGAGATTTCACTTCTCCAAGTATAGTAACTTTATAATTAGTAATTTTCACATAAACGATAGGATCCTTGACGTCTTTACTTATCTCTTGTGTAAGATAATTTACTAACTCTGAACGCGTCATTCCTTCAACTTTAATTTTTCCAAGAATAGGAAAGTCAATACAACCTTCAGAATCTACAGTATATTTAAGTATACTATTTTCAGGATTATAACTTGTATTAGTGCTTCCTTCTGATAAGGAAAGATTGTATGGCTGTACTACCATTTTATCAGGACCTGAAACTACAATAGATAAGACATCATCTTTTTTAATTTTAGTTTCATATTTCGTCTGCATCTCTTTAGGCTTAGTCTGCTCTATATTTTGAAAATATAAAATCTCTTTTGAACTAGCACATCCACTTAGCCATAAAATAACTATTCCTAATAATAATGGAACGAAAATCTTTTTCATTATATAATTAAATTAAAATATAAGTTGATAATTCTACATACTAACTTATATTTGCAAATATATATAATAATCGAATGTAAACATTAAAAATACGTCTTTTTTTTTATAAATTAGCGATATGAATAAAAATTTAAGAACTATAACAATAGGAATAAGTACTATTCTTCTACTTCTAAGCATATGGTACCTTAGATCGATTCTACTATATGTCATATTAGCATTAGTAGTATCTTTAATAGGTAGACCATTTTTCAAATTAATAACTAAACGAAAATTTATTCCTGATTGGCTAGCTTCTATAATTACTATATCATTAATGCTTGGTATATTCGTCAGTTTATTCTTTTTCTTTTCACCTCTTATATCAAGTATTATTACTAAAATAGCAAGTATTAATACTTCTAATTTATTAGCTCAAACATCTATTCCATTATTAGATTTTAATCAATGGTTAATTAAGACTATACCTTCATTAGGTGATAATTTTAAAATAGAAGCTTTAATCCTTGATTATATCAAATCTTCAATTGATATTTCCATTATACAAAACACATTTTCATCCATAACTGGTGCTATAATCGATCTAGCTATAGGCATATTTTCAGTAGTCTTTATTTCTTTCTTCTTCATTAAAAATCAAGGATTAGCCACCAACTTTATAGCCAAATCGGTATCTGCCAAATATGAAAAAAATGTAAGACATGCTTCAAAAGCCATAACTGATTTACTTGAAAGATATTTTATAGGTATTTTACTGGAATCAACTTGTATTACCATTTTAAATACATTAGGACTTACTATTATAGCTCAGATGGATTTTTCTTTAGCTGTGGTTATAGGATTAACTACTGGTATATTAAATATCATACCATACGTAGGCCCATTATGTGGTCATATTGTAGCAGTATTAATGGGTTTAGTTACTTACGGCACCATGGGTATAGAATCATCTCTAGGCCTATACTTATTAGTGATTTTGGCTATATGCGTCGTAACACAATTTATCGATAATTATTTATTTCAACCTTTAATTTACTCTAAAAGCGTAAAAGCTCATCCTCTTGAAATATTCATAATTATCCTTATCGGCGGACATATAGAAGGTATAGTTGGAATGCTAGTAGCTATTCCTTCATATATAGTAATAAGAGTTATCGCTGTGGAATTTTTCTCACATTTTAGATTTGTACAAAATTTAGTTGTGAATCCTAATACGGATAAAGAAGAATCGCAGAATTCTAATAATACTATTGATGCAGAAGACAATTCTGAAAATAATGCATAATTACTTATAGGGAGAAAAAAAGAAGGGTAACTAAATTCTATATTTTAGTTACCCTTTTTAATTATATATATTAAATAATATTATTCATTAGTTGTACCCTTGGCTGCCTGATTCTCTTTTAAGAATGTATCATATTTCTTATAAGCTTTCATATAATCATCAGATTCAGTACGGAAACGGAAATAAATTTGTTTTAAACCATCAGCGATTGAAATTTTAAAATCCTTATCGGCAGCAGCATTGAAAGCTCTTTCAAAAGGATCAATAGCATTTTTTAAATCGTCTTCAAATTCTTTATTAAGTTTATTATAACCCTCTACGTCATTAATGTCTAATTTATCCATTTTACCTTGAACATCTATAGCCTTATCAAAATAAGTAGTACCTATAGTATAAACACCAAATACATATGTTGAGTCAATAGCATAAGATTTTTCATAACATTTAAATGCATTATCTAAATCTCCCAAATTCTTATAAACATTTCCTTCAGCATAATGTAAAGAAGCATTATTAGGTTCATTAGCTTGAGCAGTATGTATAAGTGTTAAAATTTTACTAGGGTCATCATTAGTCTCAAGATAAATATTAATCAAAGAAACAAGAATAGATTGACTTTTAGGAAATTTTGAAAAACCTTCACTTAATAAAGATTTAGCTCTATCAGTATTTCCATCTTTTCTATATAGCTCAGCTAAAGAAGAAAAAGCATCTCCTTTCTGATAATATCCTAAATCTATACATTGATTGTAGTATTTGATAGCCTTATCTTTATCTCCTGCTATTTGTGCAGTAACTGCTGTATAATAAACCATAGTAGAATCAATTTTCTTTACTACTGGATTATCAGATAAAGGTAAAGATGCCTCGAAATATTTACATGCTGTTTTCACATCTCCGATAGCATATGCTCCCATAGCCTCATAATCTACATAATAACCTTTTAAAGTAGTCATAGCTTTTATAATATCATCAGATTTCTTGCCATCTTTATCTACTTCTATAGCTTTATCAAGAGCTTTCTTAGCCTTCGACAAAAGATCTACATCCATAACAGGTTTTGTAATCTGGATAGCAGATAAAATACCTGCTTCACTATAATAAAGAGCTTTATTATTATAAGTATCTACAGTAAATTTTTTACCATTAATAGCCTTTACTTCAGACTTAAGAACTTTTTGATCTCTTAAAATTAGTTTAGTTTCTACTTGTGGAGCACCTAACCTCAAACCATTGATTGGTTGGTTATAAGCATTCATATAGGCTTCACCTAATTTAATCCAGGTAGCAGCTTTAGTAGCTTTTTTCGCATTTTGAGATAATGCTTCAGCCTTCTGAACAGCTTTTACTACTTGATCTTTCGACTGTGCAGTCATTGGAATTACTAAAACCAATGATAATAATATTATTACAATTCTTTTCATGACAATATTGTTAGTTCAATTTTTTTATTAATCTAATTATTTATTTTAGTTATTTTCAGGAGTAACATCATTTTCATTATCGTCGACATTACTATTATTTTCTTGATTTGAGTTTGGATTTTCTTGATTTTCTAAATCGCTACTTTGATTTTCTGTATTTTCTGTATCTTCAGTATTTTCAGAATCAACTTTACAAACAGCAGCTATCATATCTTTATTTTTCAAGTTGATAAGCCTAACTCCTTGAGTAGCTCTTCCTGCTACATGTATATCACCAACAGATAATCTAATAGCTATACCTGATTTATTGATAATCATTAAATCTTCATTTTCTGTAACATCTTTTATAGCTATAAGAGAGCCTGTTTTTTCTGTAACATTTAAAGTTTTGACTCCTTTACCTCCTCGATTTGTTTTACGATAATCATCTATCTGAGATCTCTTACCATAACCATTTTCACTTACTACGAGAATAGTATAGTCTTTTCTCTTCTCAGGATCAGATGCAACACAAATCATGCCGATAACTTCATCATCATCATCAATATTTATACCTTTTACTCCAGCTGCAGTTCTTCCAAGAGGTCTTGCATCTGTTTCTAAGAATCGACAACATCTTCCTTTACGTCCAGCTAAGAATACATCAGAATGACCATCTGTTAGAATAGCTTCTAATAATTCATCACCTTCTTTAATAGTTATAGCGTTAACTCCATTAGTACGAGGACGAGAGTATGCCTCTAAACAAGTCTTTTTAACTATGCCTTTTTTAGTAGCCATAATAATGAAATGACTATTAATATAGTCTTCATCATTTAAAGAACCTACGTTCAGATATGCACATATTGAATCTCCTGGTTCTATATTTATAACATTCTGAATAGCTCTTCCTTTTGAAGCTTTAGTTCCTTCAGGTATATTATAAACCTTTAACCAGAAACATTTACCATTTTTAGTAAAGAATAACATAGTACTATGCATATTCGCTACATATATGTGTTCTATAAAGTCTTCATCTCTAGTATTACTACCTTTAGCTCCTACACCTCCACGATTTTGAGTTTTGTATTCAGTAAGTGGAGTTCTCTTTATATAGCCTAAGTGTGAAATAGTAATTACTACATCTTCATTAGGATAAAAATCTTCTGGGTCGAAATCTTCTGAGCCCATAACTATCTCACTTCTACGTTCGTCTCCAAAATCTTTCTTTAATGAAATTAATTCTTCTTTAATTTTATTCATCTGAAGTTCTCGACTTGCTAAGAATTCTTCTAAAGATTTCATTAATTGAACTAAACCATCATATTCACTTTGTAGTTTTTCTCTTTCTAAGCCTGTCAATTGACGAAGCCTCATCTCAACGATAGCATTGGCTTGAATCTCTGTAAATGCATATTTAGAAATAAGATTATTTTTCGCTTCTTGAGCAGTTTTTGAAGATCTAATAGTAGCTATAATCTCATCAATAATATCCAAAGCTTTTAACAAGCCTTTAAGAATATGAGCTCTTTTACGAGCCTGGTCTAACTGAAATTTAGCTCTTCTAGTAACAACATCATGTCTGTGTTTAACAAAATATTTAATAAGCTGTCGAAGATTCAGAAGCATTGGTTTCCCATCAACTAAAGCTACATTATTAATTGAAAAACTAGATTGAAGAGGTGAATATTTAAATAAGTTATTAAGAACAACATTAGCTACAGCTCCCATTTTTAGCTTAATGACGATTCTCATACCTTTATGATCACTTTCATCATTAATATAAGAGATACCTTCTACTTTTTTAGATTCAACTAGCTCTGCTATTTTTTCTATTAATTCTTTTTTATTAACTAAATAAGGTATTTCAGTAACGACTATCGTCTCTCTACCAGAATTACTAACCTCTATCTCTGTCTTTGATCTGATTACTATTCTACCTCGCCCTGTTTCATATGCAGTTTTAGCACCAGAAATTCCTTGAATAATACCACCAGTAGGAAAATCAGGACCTTTTATATACTGCATTAGTTCATCGACTGAAATATCTGGATTATCTATATATGCACATATAGCATCACATGTCTCATTCATATTATGAGGAGCCATATTAGTGGCCATACCCACTGCTATACCTGACGATCCATTTAATATTAATAAAGGGGCTTTTGAAGGTAGAACTACTGGTTCTTTTAGTGTTTCATCAAAATTAGATACAAAATCAACAGTATTCTTATCAAGATCTTCTAAACAAGCCTCGGCTAATTTACGAAAACGTGCTTCAGTATAACGCATAGCAGCTGCTGAATCACCATCGATTGAGCCAAAATTACCTTGACCTTCTACTAACATATATCTCATACTCCATGGTTGTGCCATGCGTACCATTGTTCCGTAAACACTGGAATCACCATGTGGATGATATTTACCTAGAACTTCTCCAACAATACGGGCAGATTTTTTAGTAGGATGAGTGGAAGAAATACCAAGTCCATCCATACCATATAATACCCTCCTGTGAACAGGTTTTAATCCATCTCTTACATCTGGCAAAGCACGTGAAACTATAACTGACATCGAATAATCGATATACGCACTTCTCATCTCATCGTTGATATCTATCTGAACGATTCTATCTTTTGGTTCCTCTATTTCCATTATTTTTTTATATTTTACGAACGGTAAAAATAGGAAAAAAAAACATACTGCACAAATACTAAGATTAAAATGAAAAGATTATTTTATGTAGAATTAACAATTATATATTAAAGACTGAATGTATATATCAAATTATCATAAAAGTATTATTTTTTAATATACTAGAAATAGTCTATCTTTGTTTTTTATTAAAGTTATTTGTATAATTTCTTTTTTAAAATATAGTAACTGTTTGAAGCAGGATTAATTATGAAAATTAAATTAAATAACGAAATAAACGAGATTATCGTTTACGCGAAGGAAGAAGCTCTTAAAAATGGTAATAAAAAAATCAATGTAGATCATATTATTCTAGGGATAATCCGTCACGAGGATAATAATGCGTATAAAATACTACAACATACAAATATTTCAATTCATTATATAAAAGAATCTCTAATTGGAAAACTAGACACAGGACATTCGATTCCTTATATGGATGCTGACGATATTACTTTTGATCCCAATGTACATAGTGCTATTAAGTCTATGATTTTAGAATCAAGTATAATAGAAGAAGAAGATCCAGGTGCTATGTTTTTATTATTAGGTATTATAAAAACTGGAAAAGGGCACTTTTGCCAGATTATGCAAGAAAATCATCTTGATTTTCATTATTTCAACTCAAAAGTATTAACTATAGTTGGAGAAGAAAAGAAGAGACGAGTAAAAGATGAATTAGTTGGTGATACATTTGATGAGGAGGAAGTTAAAATGGAAAAAGAGAAAAATATAAATACGAATAAAACTAATTCTATCTTATATAAGTATGGCTTTGATTTAACTAAAGCTGCTAAGGAAGGTAAACTTGACCCTATATCAGGAAGAGAAAATGAAATTAATAGATTAGCTCAGATATTAGGTAGAAGAAAGAAAAATAATCCTGTTCTAATAGGAGAACCTGGATGTGGAAAATCAGCTATTGCTGAAGGTCTAGCTCAAAGGATAGTCCAAAAAAAGACATCTATTGCCCTTAGAGATAAGAAAATAATTTCACTAGAAATCGGGGCTCTTGTTTCTGGAACTAAATTTAGAGGTCAGTTCGAAGAGAGAATGAGTAAATTAATAAAAGAGGTTAAAGGTAATCCTGATGTTATTTTATTTATTGACGAGCTGCATACTTTGGTTGGAGCTGGAAGTGGTCCCGGGTCTTTAGATGCGGCTAATATGCTTAAACCAGCTTTAGCAAGAGGTGAGATTCAATGTATTGGAGCTACTACATTAGACGAATATAGAGAAATTATAGAAAAAGATGGTGCATTAGAAAGACGTTTCCAAAAAATAATGGTAGAACCTACTGATTTCGAAGAAACTCTTAATATACTTAAAAGTATTAAATCAAAATATGAAAAACATCATTCTGTTTCATATTCTGATGACGCTTTAATTTCATGTATCACTCTATCTAATAGATATATATCTGACAGATGTCTACCAGATAAAGCTATAGATCTTATGGATGAGGCTGGTTCTAAAGCTCATCTTGCAAATATGTTTATTCCTAAAAATCTGACAAAATTAGAAAATGAATTAGATCTTGTACTTGATAAGAAAAGGAAGTTAATCTCTATTAAGAACTTTATAGAAGCAGCTCAATATAGAGAAGTGGAAAATAAAATTCGCGTAAAGATTAAAAATGAAAAAATAAAAGAGAAGAAAAAGTCAAACACTTCTAATTATATCGTAACACCAGAAGATATAGCTTCTATATTGGCGACTATGACTAAAATTCCTGTCAATAGAATAGCTCTATCTGAAAGTAACAAGCTTTTATCTATGGATAAAAAGCTAAAAAAACAAGTTATAGGTCAAGATGATGCTATAGATAAATTAGTCAAAGCTATCAGAAGAAATAGAGCTGGACTTAAAGATCCAAATAAACCTATCGGTGTATTTTTATTCTTAGGACCTACAGGTGTAGGAAAAACTTATCTAGCTAAAAAGTTAGCTGAATATATGTTTGATTCTGCTGATAATATGATTAGAATCGATATGAGTGAATATATGGAGAAATTCGCAGTCAGTAGACTTATTGGAGCGCCTCCAGGCTATGTCGGTTATCAAGAAGGAGGACAATTAAGTGAGAGAGTAAGAAGAAAACCTTATTCAGTAGTATTATTGGATGAAGTAGAGAAAGCACATCCAGATATTTTTAATCTTTTATTACAAGTATTTGATGAAGGAAGGTTGACAGATAGTAATGGACGTTTTATAGACTTTAGAAATACAATTATTATTATGACTTCAAATATTGGAAGTCATGAGATTCAAGATTTTGGCTCAGGAATAGGATTTCCTACATCTACTAAAAATAATGAATCTTCTCAGAATAAATCTATAATTGAGAAAGCTCTTAATAGAACTTTTTCTCCTGAATTTATTAATCGTTTCGATGAAAGAATTTTGTTTAATACATTGGGCCACGATGAAATATTTAAGATAATTACTCTTGAACTCAAATCTTTAAAACGTAGACTAGAAGATACAGGATTTACGTTTACTCTTTCTAGAAAAGCACGTAACTTTATAATTCAAAAAGGATATGATAAACGTTATGGAGCCAGACCTCTTCAAAGAGCTATACAAAAGTATATAGAAGATCCTTTATCAGAGGCTATAATTGGGGGAATATCTAAAGATCAAAAATTAGTCATCGATCTTAATAAGAAAAAAGATAATACAGTCGTAATACCTAAAAAAATAACAGTAGAAGTTTAAAGTTATTATATTAGTATAATTCTAAATTATGTTTTAATGGACCAATATTGCTTATTAATTTTATTTGGTTATATTTGCGGCAGATTTCAAAAATGAAATCTTTAATATATCTTTAAAATAATGAGAACAAGAATTACAAGAGGTTCTGTCCATAGAGACACAGCCGGAAAAGAAAGTGGATCTACTCCACGCGCAAATTTTAGTGAAAATTCTGAAAGGCGTAACAACTCATCATCAACATTTAGACATACTGAACATTCAAGATCTAGCTTCGGCAGTGACAGAAGAAGTGAAGGTGGAAGACCTAGCTTCGGTGGCGACAGAAGAAGTGAAGGTGGAAGACCTAGCTTTGGTGGCGACAGAAGACGCGAAGGTGGAAGACCTAGCTTTGGTGGTGACAGAAGAAGTGAAGGTGGAAGACCTAGCTTTGGTGGTGACAGAAGACGCGAAGGTGGAAGACCTAGCTTTGGCGGCGACAGAAGAAGTGAAGGTGGAAGACCTAGCTTCGGTGGCGACAGAAGACGCGAAGGTGGAAGACCTAGCTTTGGTGGTGACAGAAGAAGTGAAGGCGGAAGACCTAGCTTTGGTGGTGACAGAAGACGCGAAGGTGGAAGACCTAGTTTCGGTGGAGACAGAAGAAGTGAAGGCGGAAGACCTAGCTTTGGTGGCGACAGAAGACGCGAAGGTGGAAGACCTAGCTTTGGTGGTGACAGAAGACGCGAGGGCGGAAGACCTAGCTTTGGTGGTGACAGAAGACGCGAGGGCGGAAGACCTAGCTTTGGTGGTTCATCTTATAATAAAAGCAACGAACAACGCAGAAACGATAGCACAAAATTCGGTCGCAACGAAGGCAGCATTGCCATAGCTAATGATGGATTAATTAGACTAAATAAATTTATCGCCAATTCTGGAGTTTGTTCTAGAAGAGAGGCTGATGAGTATATTAGTGCAGGTCTAGTGACTGTTAATGGAACTGTAGTTGACCAATTAGGTAGTAAGGTTAAATCTACTGATGATATTCGTTTCAATGGAGAACGTTTGAAAGGGGAAGAAAAAGTCTATGTAGTAATGAATAAACCTAAAAATTATGTTACTACTATGAGTGATCCTCACGCAGATAAAAACGTTATGGATTTAATCACTAAAGATAAATGTCGTGAAAGAATTTATCCTGTAGGACGTCTGGATAAGGCTACTACTGGTGTGTTATTATTCACAAATGATGGAGAATTGGCCGAGCAGTTGTCTCATCCTTCTCACCTTAAAAAGAAAATTTATCAAGCTACATTAGATAAGAATTTAAAAACAACTGATTTTAATACTCTTCTTGAGGGTTTTGAACTTGAGGATGGTTTTATCGCAGCTGATGCTATGTCTTATCTTGATGGTGAAAAAAATAAAGTCGGTATAGAAATTCATTCTGGCAAAAATCGTATTATAAGAAGATTATTCGAACATCTTGGTTATAAAGTTAAAAGTCTTGACAGAGTTTATTTCGCTGGTTTAACGAAAAAGAATATATCTCGTGGTCAATGGAGATTCTTATCTGAAGATGAGGTTAATCATTTAAAAATGGGTGCATATGAGTAGTAGTAATAAAGAGCTAAAGAGTATCAAAAAACATAGAGCGGGTTTTGTTAATATTATAGGCAATCCTAATGTTGGCAAATCTACTTTGTCAAATGCTTTAGTTGGAGAAAATCTTTCGATTACAACTCCTAAAGCTCAAACTACAAGACATAGAATAATGGGAATAGTAAACGGAGATGACTATCAAATAGTCTTCTCCGATACTCCTGGTATTTTAAAACCTGCATATAAGCTACAGGAAAGTATGATGAATTTCGTCGATACTGCTATTGGTGATGCTGATATTATTCTTTATGTTACTGATGTAATAGAAAAGGCTGATAAAAATGAGGCTTATATCGAAAAGCTGAAAAGTGTTACTTGTCCTGTTATCCTGGTAATTAATAAAATCGATTTATCTACTCAAGATGAAATTAAAGAGCTTATAGAGATGTGGCAGGAAACCATTCCTAATGCCGATATTTTCGCTATTTCTGCTCAAGAGAAATTCAATCTTGATGCTATCCTTGATAAAATAAAAACTTTATTACCTTATGGTGAACCATGGTTTGACAAAGAACAGTTTACCAATAAAAATTTACGTTTTTTCGCATCTGAAATCATTCGTGAGAAAATTTTACAATATTACTCAAAGGAAATTCCATATTGCACAGAAGTCGTTATTTCTGAATTTAAGGAGACTAAAGAGCGCTATAATATTAGTGCTACTATTTATGTCATGAGGGATTCACAGAAAGGAATAATAATAGGATCTAAAGGTTCTGCTTTAAAAAGAGTAGGCACTAAAGCAAGATTAGAAATGGAAAAATTCTTCGATAAAAAAGTCTTTTTAAGTATGTTTGTTAAAGTAAATGAGCATTGGAGAGATGATAAACGAAAACTTAAATCATTCGGCTATATCGAATAAAATTTCTATATTTGTGGTTCATAAATTTTAATTGAACCTATATGAGCACAGAAGAGTTTGATAAACTCATTAATGACGGATCTAAGAAGTATAAACTTTCAGGAATGTATCGTGAATGGTATCTTGATTATGCTTCTTATGTCATTCTTGAGAGAGCAGTTCCACATATCGTGGATGGATTGAAACCTGTACAAAGAAGAATATTACATGCCATGAAATTGTTGGATGATGGACGTTATAATAAAGTGTCCAACATCGTGGGAAGTACTATGCAATATCACCCTCATGGAGATGCTTCTATCAAAGATGCCCTCGTACAATTAGGTCAAAAGAATATGTTGATTGACTGCCAAGGTAACTGGGGAAACATTCTTACTGGAGACTCCGCAGCAGCCGGTAGATATATCGAAGCACGTTTAAGCAAATTCGCTCTAGAAGTTTGTTTTAATAATAAAATCACAGAATGGGTTCCTTCTTATGATGGAAGAAAAAAAGAACCTGTTAACCTGCCTGTAAAATTTCCTTTACTCCTAGCTCAAGGATCTGAAGGAATAGCTGTAGGTTTAGCATCTAAAATTCTACCTCATAATGTTAATGAACTTCTCGAATCTTCGATAGCTATATTGAAAGGAGAAGATTTTGACATATATCCAGACTTCCCTACAGGAGGAATGATAGATGTTTCAAATTATAATGAAGGTAAAAGAGGTGGAAAGATTAGAGTAAGGGCTAAAATACTTAAAAAAGATAAAAACACCCTTGTAATAACCGAAATTCCTTTCGGAGAAACAACGACTACGGTTATTGATTCTATTATTAGTGCTAACGATAAAGGAAAAATTAGAATTAAAAAGATTGATGATAATACCGCAGCAAATGCAGAGATTATCATCAATTTACATAATGATGTATCTCCCGATAAAACTATTGATGCATTATACGCTACAACTAACTGTGAAGTGTCTATTTCTCCTAATTGCTGCGTTATTATGGATGAAAAGCCTCATTTTATCGGAGTAAAAGAAATATTAAGGCATAACACCAATACTACTAAATCTCTTCTTCAAAGAGAGTTGGAAATTAGACTGAATGAATTAGCAGATAGTTGGCACTATCTTTCTCTTGAAAAAATCTTTTTTGAAAATAAAGTATATAAAATTCTAGAGAATAATGCTTCAAGTTGGGAAAAACAGCTAGATGACGTTATGAATGGAATGTTAGTTTATAAAGATCAACTCAGACGTCCTATTACTGAAGAAGACATTATTAAACTTGTAGAAAAACCAGTTAAAAAAATATCTAAATTTGATATTAAATCAGTAGAAGATAAAATAAAATCATTGGAAGATGAAGTATTAACTGTACAGCACGATTTAGATAATATAGTTGATTATACTATTCAATATTTTCAGAATCTAAAAGATAAATATGGTAAAGATTATCCAAGATTAACGAAATTAGATAATTTTGAAAATATAGCAGTAGCGAAAGTCGTAGCAAATAATGCCAAACTTTATGCTAATAAAACAGAAGGATTCATTGGTACTTCTCCTAAAAATATTGATGATGCAGAATATATAAGTGATTGTTCTGATATAGATGATATTATAGTGTTTTTAAAAGATGGAAGATATACTGTCAGAAAAAATGCACCAAAACTTTTTATAGATAAAAATATCATCCATGTCGCTGTGTTTAATAAAGCAGACGATCGTACCACTTATAACGTTATATATAAAGATGGTAAAACTGGAACCTATTATGCTAAACGTTTTGCTATTAAAGGAGTAACCAGAGATAAATGGTATGACGTTACACAAGGAACTAATAAATCTAGAATCCAGTATTTCACAGTCAATCCTAATGGAGAAGCTGAATGTGTTAAAATAACATTACGTCCTCGCCCTAAATTAAAAAAACTTATTTTTAATTATGACTTCGCGGAATTGGCGATTAAGAACAAGAATGCAAGAGGAAATATTGTAACTAAAAATCCAATTTTAAGAATTCAAATGATTTCAGAAGGAGTTTCTACAATAGGGGCTAGAGAACTTTGGTTTGACCGCGATGTAAATAGAATTAATGACGAAGAACGAGGTGAATCATTAGGAAAATTCATGGGCAATGAACATATTCTCGTCATATGTAAAGATGGTACTTATTATACAAATGATTTAGATTTTAGTAATAGATTCCAGGGAAATATACTTCAAATATTAAAACTTGATGAGAAGAGAGTCTATACTGCTATATATTATGATGGAGATTCTAAATTTTATTATATAAAACGTTTCACTTTCGAAATCAGCGATAATCAACCTAAATGTTTTATCTCTGAAGCTCCTGGCTCTAAATTAATAGCACTTTCTTGCGATGAACGTCCACAAATAGAATTAACATTTCCTCAAACTGGACATAGAGATAAAGATCCTGAAATAGTAAATGTTGAAGAATTTATCTCTGTTAAATCTGTCAATGCTAAAGGTAAAAGAGCAAGAAATATAGCTATAGATGATATCAAATTTATAGATTCTCTTCCTGTAGAACAACAAGAAACTGAAGAAAAGAATCAGGAAAAAGAATTTAACCCAGGAGAAAATATCGAACTTGATGAAGAACCTACATTATTTTAAAATATAAAAAATATGATTATTTCATTAACAGGTTTTATGGCTGCTGGCAAAAGCACAATTGGTAAAAAATTAGCTAAATCTCTTGATTGTAAATATATTGATTTAGACGAATATATTGAAGAGAAAGAAAAAAATAAAATTGTTACTATTTTTGAAGAAAAAGGCGAAAGACAATTCCGAGCTTTAGAAGAAAAATATCTTCAAGACATACTTGAAGAACATATTGAGAAGAATCCTTATACCCTAGATGATCTTCCTCCTAAGGATGATTCAGCTACGTCTGAAGGCAAATCAGAGACTGAGATACCTAAACGTAAATGCACTCTTCTACTTTCTCTTGGAGGTGGTACAGTTATGAATCCAGTCTGCGCTAAATTAATAGCAGATTTAACATATTGTATTTTTATTAAGACAGACCTTAAAACTATATTTACAAGACTTAAAGAACAAAATGAGATAGCAAAAAGGCCTGTACTTTCTAAGCAAGATATAGAAGAAGGAGTCGAAGCTACAGACCCTTTAACTACTTTTTACAAAAGGATTGAAGGGCTCTACGAAGAACGTTTACCTCTCTACGAAAAAGTTTCCCGTAAAATAATCAAGCTTTAAAACTTATATTTTAAGTAATCTTATTAAATAAAATTTATTATTTTCTCTACTCAAACGTATAGTAGTCTTTCCATTCTTTACTATGGCAATGCTACTCTCTGGAGAAGATATTGCTGTTTCGCGTAGCATATGTTCTTGCGAAATAGTAAGATCTTTAGGAGAGCCCATTTTCAGATAAAGAGACTGAGCATCATGACACATATAACCAACACTCTGAAGTTCTAATACATATTTACCATCATCCATATTATTTAATTCCAGCTCTATCACACCTTTATTATAAGAAGGATGTAATTGAGTAAAATATGTTTTATTACCCTTTTTACCTTGATTAGGCATAGTAAAATCATAAATCAAAGCAGATACTTCATTATTACTATTTTTAGTAATCCAATAATTAAGTAAATCGTCTTGAGTATCATTTCCCTTACCATCATCATTTACAGAAATTTTATTCTTAAATAATTTATTATAAAAAGAATAAGCATAAAATGAAGGTTTGCGAATATTTTGGAAATTAATTAAACCAAAACCTCCATGAAAAGGTTTATCTACAGTCCCAGGCTCTTCGAAAATATCCGTGAAAGTCCAGTAAGACATAGATGTAGCATGACCAATACTATTTTTTAGTACATTTAATAAATATGTAGCATTCTGATAAGTATCATGTATAGGATCAGCAGGAGAATATGAGCTATTAAACTCAGTAATATGAAGTTCCATATCTTTCTCACCTGCATCAATTATTTGCTTTCTAGTCTCAGCTAAACCGTCAGGAATACATAAAGGATTCTTTACTAAAAAATTATCTTGAGTTCCATACTCATCTAAAGCTCCTTCTACACCATAAGCATGCGTCGTAATAAAATCTAATGGTACATTATTTTTCTTAGTAAAAGATATAAATTCTGGCACCCAAGCCAAACCAGCAGTAGCTGGACCTCCTACTCTATAATCTGCATTTACAGACTTTATAGACTCAGACGCGACTTTATATAATTTAAAATAATCAGCCTGTTCAGCATCGAAAAAGGCAGAAAGATTCGGTTCATTCCACACTTCAAAATACCATTTTTTAATTTCATCCTCGCCATATCTTTTAGTAATATGTTCTACAAATGCTTGTATAAACTTAGAATACTCATCGAAGGACGAAGGAAGAGTAACATTGCCCTTCCACCAAAAAATAGTTTTCTTTCCTGAGGCCAATGCTTCAGGCATAAAACCCAACTCTACTAGAGGACGGATATGAATACTTAATAAAAAATCATAAAGAGCATCTACATACATGAAGTTATAATGGACTTTACCATCATATATTTTAAATACACCCATATCATCAGAAAATAGACCATGGAAACGTATATATTTAAAATTACATTCTTGCTGTACTTCAGTAAGCTGTCTCTGCCAGTCAGCCATAAGACCTTCATGAGCACGACCCGCTCCGATACAAACTAATGGCATTTTTGAAAGCTCTACAGTTGAAGATTTAATATCAACCTTAAGAATCCTCTTTTTAGGAACTGCATAACTGTAAATAGAAGAAAATACAGCTAATAAGATAAATGATGCAGTTAATACTACATTTATAGATTTTTTCATATTATATTTTGATTAAATTAATTCTTTCGCTCGTCGGATGAGTTCTTCTTTTATGCGAGTATAAGCTTTCCTAGGTGCACAATTATCATCCCATACACAGCCATGCCAACTATCATATGGAGTATCTTTATCTTTTATATTCCAAAAGTTGAGTGTAACTACTCCTGTTTCATTATTTTGGAGTAATACTCTTAAGATTTCACCTATAGTACTAGCTTGGTCATCTTCATTATATTGATCTTTCATCCATACATTCATCTCAGTAACATGAAACTCTAGATCATTCTCATGACACCATTTTATGATACTATCTAGACGTTCTAAATTGCCAGGAATTTTCTCCCATCCTGCATCTATATGACATTGCCACCCAAGACCATCTACTCTTCTACCCTTGTTTCGTAAATATTTAACGAGTTTCTTCATCTTCTCCCATACTATTTCTTCTAGTTGTCCATGTTCGTTAATAACATGCTTAATATCGGGTGCATATTCATCTGCATTTTTGAATGCCATATCTATATATAATGGTACTTTAATTTCTGAGCTTTCATCATAACCAATAATCGTCCATGGGTTTTCCCAAGAATCATTACCTGTACGACTAGAAAACCAATCACCTGCTTCTACATCTGGGTAGTTTTCTCCTCCACTTATATGAGATGTGGCTATAGTTTCATTTACCACATCCATCCATTGTATAAGACTCGCTGACTTATTATATCTTTTGTAAAGTTCTATAGTATATTCATTTAACATTTGTGTAAGCTGAGATGCTGTACGATTATCATCCTTAACCCATGGTGAACATTGAGGACTAATAGGACCATGCATTCTTATAACTTGTTTGTTATTTCTACAGTTTCTGACGAGCAGATCAGGACGAGACCAATCCCACTTATCAAAAGTAGGATGTACTGTGCTTTGTTTAAAATCGTTAGTCGGAGTTATGTAAGAGAATTCGCGTTTTGCTATCACATAAGATAAATCATCCTGGTGATAATATCCATTAGCGACACCTATATAAAAGTTTTTTAGCTGCAAGCTATCTACTAATCGTCTTATAGGTAAATTCATATAACTATCTAAATCTGCTTTTTTTATCTCTTCTTCTTTAGTAGAATCATTATTTCCGTTATTATCTGCTGAAGCTTTAGAACATGCTGTTAGTAATATCAAACTTAAAACTATGATGTTTAATTTATTAATATATGTTACGTTCATTATATTGGTTTTATTTATTGTTTATTTTATAATTAATATTTTCAAGATATGTAGTATTTTAATAGAAAGTATTTTTCATATTAAATTTTCTAATTATTCACAGAAAACAAAAGTAATATTTTAGCACAAACATAATAATGCGATTTGTGACATATACTTTTCTTAATGTATCAAAAAGATATATTAAGAACATTATTCCATAAAAAAGGCATTTAAGTGCATATTAAACTGTTCAATTTGAAAAAAAACTAAAAAATATTTGTTTTTTGAAAATAAAGCCTTATATTTGCATCCCGTTTGAGAAACAGATGTAGTAAAAACTACACAAAAACATATATCGCGGAGTAGAGCAGTTGGTAGCTCGTCGGGCTCATAACCCGGAGGCCAGAGGTTCGAGTCCTCTCTCCGCTACTCTAAAAGAGCTAATTAAGAAATCTTAATTAGCTCTTTTTTTTGTTTATTTATATTACTTCCTTTTAAATCACATACTATATAGGAACATTATCTACTATTTCTGTAGGAATCTCATATTCTGACACTGATTTTATGCCTGGTAAAGAAAAATAAGATGAAACTATATCTCCTTTTAGATAAACCAACTTACCAATATTATTATTATGATCCACAAGATTCAATGCATTTCTCACTTTTCCTGACTTTAATTCTACAGACATACAATTCATTCTCATAGATTCTGGATAATTATCAGAAATCGCCAAGTGGGTAGCTGAAGAAAAAGGTTTATCAAAGCTAATTTTAGAAGTACTCAAATCCCCTCCTACTATATAGCCTTTAACCCAAACATCCTCAACTCCACTATTACACATAGCCTCAGAGACATTATAAGCAGTCTCTTTACTTTTACCATCATTCTGAGATTCTCCTCCTATAATTATATCATCTGATATCCAATTTCGAGATGTATCTAAAGTAATAGACACTCCTCTATCTTTATCAAAATCTGCTATAGAAGCATTAAATTTTAAAGTTAATACTTCAGCAGCTTTTAAAGATCTATATGTTACAAAATGCTTTTCGTTTTTTTCTTTCAAATATATAACAACCTTAGAGGGCTTAAAATAAGCTATTCGTCTCTCATTCAATCCATATTCAAATTCATAAGTCTCAGATTCAATTACTATAATAGCCATAGGATATGCTTTCTTAAAATCCTCAGTAAATTCAAATCTCAATCCAGCATTAATTTGTGTACAATTAAAATCAACATTAACCATTTCTTGAGACTTCACTAATACTTGCTGAGTGTCCCCATACTGAGGATTAGCGAATGAAGGTTCTTCAAATGTATCTGAGATTACAGAAAATTCATAGCTACCCTCAGGCAATGTCATTTTTTCAGGCTTATTACCATAAGTATCGTTAAATAATATCTCTCCATCTTCAGCAGAAACTATAGTAAGCAAAAAATCATTTGTATCAGGTAATATTCCTTCTGACACTTTAGATAACATCTTTTCGCTATAATTATAGCCATTAGAGAAAGACATCTGGACTAATCCTTTATCTTTTCCATAAGGTTCTTTAGCACATTCTGCTAATAAAGCACATAATAAAGATATTAGAAAAATACCTTTTATTAAAGATTGGTTTTCGTTTACACCATTTTTAAAGTCCGTTATTGACTTCCTAATCATTTGTTTTTTCATAAAAAATCTCCTCAATTTTAGTTAACAACCAAAATTAAGGAGAATATATATTTGAAGTCAAAATTGACTTTTTATCCTAAAAAAATACTGATTTTTAAAAACCAATACGTTTTTTTATACATAAATACTGATTTTTATAAAAAAAGTTTAGGCTAAAAAAGAGAAATTAATAAGAATTTACTTTTTAATCTCCATAAGTTTTTTAATCGATACCGCAAGTCTTCTTACTCCCTCTTTTATATTTTCATCAGAAGCATAAGAGAAATTAAGACGTAATGTATTCTGTCCTGAACCATCACAGAAAAACACTTCACCAATAACGAAAGCGACATTTTCTTTTATAGCTATCTTAAATAACTCTGTAGAATTCAAATTTTCTGGCAAAGTTACAAATAAGAAAAGTCCTCCTTCAGGATGTGTCCAAGAAACACCTTCTGGCATAAACTCTCCTAAATATTTCACCATCAAATCTCTTTTCTTTCTATATAATTGGACAGTCTTCTTAAGATTCTTATCGAAATAACCTTCTTCCATATATCTAGCTGCTAACTCTTGATTAAATATAGACGTACATAAATCTGTAGTCTGTTTAGCAGTATTTATTCTATCTACGACATCTAAAGAAGCTAAAACCCAACCTAATCTAAAACCAGGAGCGAAAGTCTTAGAAAATGTACCTAGAAGAATTACTCTTTCTGGATCTAAAGAAAACATAGTAGGATAACTAGTTCCTTCAAATCTTATATCCTTATAAGGACTATCCTCTATTACATAGATATTATATTTTTGAGCTAGATTTATTAACTTTTTACGTTGTTCTAGATTCATAGTCTCTCCAGATGGATTTTGAAAATCTGGAATAGCATAGATAAATTTAGGCTTTTTTCCTTCTGCTATTAATTTTTCAATTATTTCTTCTGAATCTTCTATTCTTTTAGTTCCTACTAAATTAGCCCTATAAGCATTAAAAGACTGTAAAGCACCAAGATAGGTAGGAAGTCCACAAAGTATAGTATCACCTGGATCTATAAATGTTTTAGTTATCAAATCAATAGCCTGCTGAGAAGCAGTAGTAATAATTATATTATCTAATTCACATTGGATTCCATCTCTCTCATATTTTTTCTTCAACTGAGTTCTTAGAGGGATACTTCCCCCTGTAGTTCCATATTGTAACATAACCTCAGGCTTTTCAACAAGTAAATCTTGGACGATTCCTTTTAATTCCTCTACTGGAAAAGTCTCTGGATTTGGGAAACCACCACCAAAAGATATTATCTCTGGTTTGTTCGCTACTGCGAGAAGTTCTCGTATAGCAGACTTTTTCATATGTTTGGCACTTTCAGAAAGAAAATTCTTTATATCTATCGACATGATTTATAGTAAATTAAGTTGATTAAATAACTTCTAAACAATTAACAAAATTAACAATTTGTAACACATTAACAAAAATTATATCATATTGTTTATCAAATCTTTTGTTTAAGAAATAAATCATTATAAAAACAATGTTTTTTCCTTATATTAAATTTATTATTATTTTTACATTATATATGAAAATTAAAATGCAAACAGTAAGAATAACGAAGGAATTTAAATTCGAAGGGGCGCACGCTCTTTTAAACTACGATGGGAAATGTCGTCACATACACGGACATTCTTATATACTACATGTAACAGTAAAAGGCACACCAGAGGATAATGAATTAAGCCCAAAATATGGTATGCTAATAGACTTTAGTATCCTAAAAAAAATAGTAAATGAAAATATACTAGATAAATTCGACCACGCACTTATTCTGAGAGAAAACGCACCACTTTCAGAAGATATTAAAAATATATATGGCAATGTTATAACAGTAGCTTTTCAACCTACCTGCGAAAATCTAGTCATATATTTTGCAGAACAAATCAAAAAATCTTTACCTGCAAACGTTCAACTTTATTCATTAAAACTTTACGAAACTGCTACATCATTCGCTGAGTGGTATGCCGAAGAAAATTAAATACCATTTATGAAAAAATTATTCCTGATAGACGGACATGCCCTTATTTTCAGAATGTACTACGCCTTCTTAAGGCGCCCTATGATTAACTCTAAGGGACAAGACACATCTATTCTTTTTGGCTTTATGAAATACCTGCTTGAGTTGATTAAAAGAGAAGAACCAACACACCTCGCTGTCGTATTCGACCCTCCTGGTAAAAACTTTCGTCATGAAGCATTTCCAAAATACAAAGCCAATAGAAGTGCCACTCCAGAATTAATAATAGAAGCACTCGAGCCACTTACAGAACTAGTAAAATCCATCAACTTACCAGTTCTGATGATTAGTGGATACGAAGCAGACGATGTCATAGGAGCCACAGCTAACAAAGCAGAAAAAAATGGATATGAAGTATATATGGTCACTCCAGACAAAGACTTAGGCCAATTAGTCACAGACCACATACATCAATACAAACCAGGTAAATCTGGTGCAGCAGACGAGATATGGGACAAGAAGAAGATATGTGATAAATACAACATAAAAGACCCTAAACAAGTCATAGACATTCTAGCACTTTGGGGAGATGCCGCAGACAACATACCTGGAGTAAGAGGTATTGGAGAAGTAGGCTCTAAAAAACTTATAGGGCAATATGGAAGCGTAGAAAACATCTATAAGCATCTTGACGAGCTCAAACCAAAACAAGCAGAGAAATTTATAGAAAACAAAGAAACAGCTCTACTAAGTAAATTTCTAGTAACCATCAAGACTGATATTCCAATAGATATTAATGCCGAAGATTTAAAAGTAGAATTTAGCAATATTGCAAAAGCTAAAGAACTATTCAGTAAATATGAATTTAGATCTCTTTTTAATCTTTTACCTTTCGACGATTCAGCTGAATCATCAAGCACTAATAATACAAAAACAGCCAAAACTCTTCTTTTCAAAAACATAGACATAGCTGAAATGAGAGCCATATCTTTAAACTCTCGTCAATGTGTCATCAAAATAGTCAATGAAAAGATAATATTAGCTGCAGAAGACAAGATAGTAGTGCTAAACACTCTTGACGAAGCTAAAGACATATTAGAAAATGAAAAGATTCTTAAAATAGGCTACGATTTAAAAGAAGCTATCAAGGTGCTGAGAAAACACGATATAGCCTTAAAAGGATATCTCGCAGATATCGCATTAATGCACTATCTCATAAACCCAGAAATTACGCACAGTCTTGACATGCTTTCCAGAACATATCTTGACATAGACATAAGCAACATATCCGCTTCAAATAATGATTTGCAAGAAGAATCTTCAGACACGACATCTGCACCAGAGCTAGAACCTGATTTATTCTCAACTCCTAGCGAAGAAAAAAAGATATCAACTAAAATAGACGAAAGGACTAAAGCAGAAACAGTCATTACATATAAACTATATAATGTACTCCATAAACTATTTTTAAAAGACGAAACATTAAAAAATCTCTATGATACTATGGAGATGCCTCTTTTAAGAGTTCTTGCAGATATGGAATTTGAAGGAGTCACCATAGACCCTATATTACTACAAGACTATAGTAAAGAACTAACGATGCAAATGAATAAAATAGAACAAAAGATTCGTGAAGCATCTAACTCTCCTACTCTAAACATCTCTTCTCCTAAACAATTAGGCATAGTACTATATGATATTATGAAAATCAATCCAAAGGTTAAAAAAAATAAAAATGGCAATTACCCTACGGATGAAAAGACCTTGAATTCTCTTTTAGATGTAAATCCTATAGTTCAAGACATATTAGATTATAGAGAAATAAAAAAACTTGTTTCTACATACATAAACCCGCTTCCTGGTCAGATAAATCCAGAAACACACAAAATACATACCACTTTCAATCAGGCACTTACAGCCACTGGAAGACTTAGTTCATCAAACCCTAATTTACAAAACATACCCAATAGAACATCTATGGGTAGAGAAATTAGAAAAGCATTTATCCCAAGTCACGAAGATGGATTCATCGTATCTGCCGATTATTCACAGATAGAACTTAGGATAATGGCAGCACTAAGTGAAGACCCAAGTATGATTAGCGACTTCAATGCTGGAAAAGACATACATACAGCTACTTCAGCCAAAATATATCATATTTCGGATGAAGAAGTTACGAAAGAACAGCGAACAAAAGCCAAAACTGCAAACTTTGGTATAATTTATGGAATATCATCTCATGGACTTTCTCAGAGACTACATATACCATATGCAGAATCAAAAGAGCTTATAAGTGAATATTTTAAACATTATCCAGCAGTTCAGGCATACATGGAAAGGATGAAAAAAAGTGCCAAAGAAAAAGGATATGTCGAAACACTATTTAATAGGAAAAGATACTTACCTAATATAAACTCTAGAAACCATAATGTTATGGCTCTAGCTGAACGAAATGCTATAAATGCGCCAATACAAGGAACAGCAGCAGACATAATTAAAATGGCGATGATAAACATTTGGAAACGACTCAATGAAGGTAAATTTAAAAGTAAAATGGTCCTTCAGATCCACGATGAGCTTATATTGGATGTAGTAAAAGAAGAAGTAGATGAAATAGTTAAAATCGTTAAAGATGAAATGGAAAATGTAATTAAATTATCCGTTCCTTTAACTGTAGAATGTAATTATGGAAAAAATTGGCTCGAAGCACATTGATGATTCTCTTTCTGACGCTGAACTTATAGAATTAGCGAAAAAAAAAGAAAATTTAGCTTACTCTATACTCTTTAATAGATATAGGATAGGGCTTACTAACTATTTATCCAAATACTTAGGGCCAAAAGATGTAGAAGACATAACACAAGAATGCATGATCAAAGCCTACCTAGCGCTAGGCAGTTATAATTTTAAATATTCATTCTCTACATGGTTATTTTCTATAGGTCGAAATGCTGCGATAGATTTGATACGTAAAACAAGCAATAAATCGACTTTAGAAATAGAAGAAACATCCACTGATATAATAATAGACAATTCTAACTCTAATCCAGAAGAACATATATTAAGCAACGAAGCATACTACAGCATAGTTAATCAAATATTAAAATTAAATCCAACATACCGCACAGTAGCTAAATTACGATTTCTTGATGGATATGCATACGAAGAAATAGCTAAAGAATTAAATTTATCTATAAACACTGTCAAAACCAGACTAAGAAGAGCTAAAGAAATACTGCTGCAGAAAAATCATTTATGGAAATAAAAATGGGAATAGAAATAATAGAAAAGTACTTCACTGAACTAAATGAAGACCAGATACAGAAATACAAAACACTTTTTCCACTCTACAGCGACTGGAACTCAAAAATAAATGTAATATCACGAAAAGACATAGACAAACTATATCTACACCATGTTCTTCACTCCTTAGCCATAGCGAAATACATATCATTTCCTGATCATGCTAAAGTTCTAGACCTAGGCACCGGAGGAGGATTTCCAGGCATACCATTAGCCATCATGTTTCCGAATGTACATTTCACACTCTGCGACTCTATACGTAAAAAAATCAAAGTCGCTACAGAAGTAAAGGACGCCCTTACTCTAGGCAATGTGGAAACAATAGTCTCGCGAGCAGAAGAGCTAAGTGGAAGCTATGATTACATAGTAAGCAGAGCTGTCAGTGATTTAAGAAATTTAGTACCCTGGACTAAACACTTAGGAGCAAAAGAAGTAATATGTTTAAAAGGTGGAGATGTAATTAAAGAAATGTCTGAGTCAGCTAAACTCCTCAATATCAAAATAAACAGATTTAAAGCTATAAATATTAGTGATTGGTTTGATGAAGAGTATTTTGTTGAGAAAAAGATTGTTATTCTTAGAAAATAATTTGTATTCTAAAACAAAAGCCTTATATTTGCACTCCATTTCGAAGAAATATATAAAAAATAAATAATATGAAACGTACATTTCAACCATCTCAGCGTAAACGCCGTAACAAACACGGATTTCGTGAACGTATGTCTACACCTAACGGACGTAGAGTGTTAGCATCTCGTCGTCGTCACGGTCGTAAAAAACTAACTGTATCATCTGAGAATTTATACTAGTCTAGTTTTATAGAAAATTAGTTTGAGGCTGTTTCGCAGAGCGAATGCAGCCTTTTATTATATATATATTGATTTTATTTGTATTTTTGAAGTATAAGCACTATTAAAATCATGGAAAAGAGTCAAAAGAAAAAACACACATTTTTAAAAAATTTAGCATTAGCTTTATTTATTTTATTAATATTATTCGTAACTATCGTAATATCACTTAATAAAATCACACGTCATAATCAAGAAGTTATTGTTCCTGATTTATACGGCATGTCCATAGAAAAGGCCCACAGAGCTACTGCTGCTAACGAGTTTAATCTCGATGTAACCGACTCTATTTACTCCAAAAGATTAATGCCCGGTGCTATCGCTAAACAAAACCCTAAAGCAGGAAGTCACGTAAAAAAAGGAAGAAGAATAATCCTTACAGTTAACGCTAAGGACTATAAAAAGACCACAATGCCTAATCTAGTAGGTTTTTCTCTTAGACAAGCCAAGACTGAAATCTTAGGACACAACTTAAACGTAGGTACTCTGAATTATGTAACAGATATAGCTACTGATAATGTATTAGGTCAGAAAATTAACGGCAGAGATATAGAACCAGGAACTATTCTAGCAGAAGGTACTTCTATCGATTTAGAAGTAGGCGTAAAAGAATCACAAAATTTCACCTATGTACCACAAGTACTAGGTTATAAATTACACTCAGCTAAAAGTTTTCTTATAGATAATTCATTGAACATATCATATATAAATTATGATAGAACAGTTAAAACATATCAAGACACTTTATCTGCTCTAGTATATAAAACAATACCTGCAGCTTCTAACACATTCTCAGTTCCTAGAGGTTCAGAAGTTTCATTATTTCTAACCACCGATGAATCTAAAATTATTTTTCCTGTAGATAGTACAGAAATCATAAACAACATACAATAAATGCTTAAAAAAGAAGATACTCTTCTAAATGAAGACGAGTTAGTAGAAGATAATTTCGATGAAGATGTCGAAATGTTCGAACATTTTCGTTTCAAAGTAGATAAAGGTCAAGCATTACTTAGAATAGATAAATTTCTTACTCTAAGAATGGAGCATACTTCTAGACATAAAATTCAGCTAGCCATAAAAGCTAATTATGTCAAAGTAAATGATAATGTAGTAAAAGCTAATTATAAAGTTAAACCTCTAGACATCATAACAATATCACTCCCTTATGAACGAAGAGGATTCGAAATTATTCCAGAAGATATACCTCTCGATATAAGATATGAAGATGATGACCTTCTAGTAGTCAATAAACCTGCAGGTCTGGTAGTTCATCCAGGCTGTGGACATTATACTGGCACTCTAGTAAATGGTCTTGCATTCTACTTAAATATACATCAAGGGCCTGAAGGTAAAGATGATGGCATGGGAGTATTAGTTCACAGGATAGATAAAGACACCTCAGGAACCCTATTGGTAGCTAAAAATGATGAAACTCAGTTAGGTCTAGCTAAACAATTTTTCGATCATAGCATAGACAGAAAATATATAGCTATCGTATGGGGAGATTTAGAAAATGATGAAGGCACTATTACTGGTAATCTAGCTCGTGACCCTAAAGACAGATTAAGATTTAAAGTCTTCGAAGATCCGTCTATAGGTAAACATGCTGTCACTCATTATAAAGTAATAGAAAGACTAGGTTATGTCACAGTAGTTCAATGTATATTAGAAACAGGGCGTACACATCAAATCAGGGTCCACATGAACTACATAGGACATCCATTATTTAACGATGCTCGTTATGGTGGGGACAGAATTATTAAAGGTCCTCTATATTCTAAATATCGTCAGTTTATAGATAATTGTTTCGCTTTATGTCCCAGACAAGCTTTACATGCTAAAACTCTTGGTTTTGTTCATCCTAAAACCAAGAAATATATTAAAGTAGAAAGTGAGATTCCTTCTGATATGATAGCAGTAATGGATAAGTTTCGTAATTTTATCAAATCACGTCAAGATATTTAATAATATAGTCGTAAATAAATTTACACTAATATTATCGACGAATTTTCCAAAGATTATTAGTCCTGTTACCTAAGTTTTTAACAAAACCTACAGGACTATTTTGATATTTTATTAATATATATCCTTTAGGATATTCTTTCTCTTCGGCAGACTTTGATAATACCAGAGATTGCTTACTTAGATATTTATCAATTTCTTCAGTACTTGCATCATATGATGAGAAACTTGCAGAATCTATCGTTTCTGACAATGCGAAATCAGCATCATATACGAGTATATCCCTTTTTAATGTGCCGATGACTACTCCAGAATGTATGCTTTTTAGTCTAGATTCTACGAAAAGCATCTCTTCATATTCATCTATCGGATATGCTTTTACGAAATTATTTTTTTGAAATAATTTATAACCGTCTTTTATTCCTTTAATATTAAAAGAAGAAGGAAGAAAACTCATATTACCCGGTAGTATAACTTTTCCTTTTTTAGATGTTTTGATTTTTTCTTCTCTAGGAGCTTCACTGGTTTTCCTCAACATAGCGAAGAAAAAACCTTCTCCATCTACCAGACCAGGAAGAAATTTATATCCTCCCATTTCAGTTTTTACAACTTTAGTAGAGTTATTAGTCGATATATCTTTATCATAATATTCTACAGAAACTACTTCTGCACCTAGAGTTTCACATATCCATTTAATATTATCATCATCCTCATAATGATTAAACGTACATGTGGAATAAATCATTATACCATCTTTTTTCAGTGATGGCCATATGTCAGCTATGATTCTATGTTGTCGAGACTGACAGTGTTTGACATTGTCCAAAGACCATTCCTGGCGTGCTTTCATGTCTTTTTTAAACATACCTTCGCCAGAGCAAGGTACATCTGCCAATATGAGGTCGAAGAAATTACCTAGACGATTAAAATCTTTTGGGTCGTTATTGGTGACTATCACATTAGAAGAGCCCCATTTGGATATATTTTCTGCGAGAATGCTGCTTCTGTTTCTAATGACCTCATTAGAAACTAAGTAGCATGACTCTATTGCCTTAAATAATGATAATACATGTGTTGACTTGCCACCAGGGGCTGCACACAAATCTAACATTCTATAGTTTCTATTGGCAGATTCTTTTATTGCCTTAAAACTAGAACTGGCTATCAGTTGTTTTATAGCAGGTTCTATGCCCATAGAAGAAGATTCTTGTACGTAGTATGCTCCTGTCTGAAATCCTGGTTCATCGCGAAATCTGGGACGTGGAGATATATAATAAGCTTCATCTGCCCATGTTATAGGAGAAAGTGTATATTCTCCAGATAACTTTTGCGATGACTTGTGGTTGAATCGTATAGATGTTTTGACTTCAGTGGCATCAAGTCCTTTTTTGACTATCTCACTATTTTCTTCACCTACAGATTCTTTTAATAAAGAAATAAATTCTTTTGGAAGCTCTACGAAAGAATCATTCATATTAGCTGAAATCTTTGATATTCACCTTAGACATATCTGGCATCTCTCCGCTAACGGCTTTTTCTATTTGTTCTGTCATTTTATCTACAGCACTTTGTAATTTCCCTCCTATCATCATTTTCATCATGGTGTTCAATTCAGCATTTACTTCTATTTGAAATAATGTACTGTCTAAACCAACTGGTGAAAGATGAAATTTTACTTTAAAGGGAAATGGAGATGAACCTTCGTCTTTCATTACTACTAAAGAATAAGGGACTCTCTCCTCTATTCTAATACCGACGTTCATGCCCTTGACGTTAGCTATGATACTATCTGCATCGGCAGTAACTTTACTCTTCATGTCCTCAGGTAGATTCATAACGAAGTAGCTTAGATTTGAAAAAACATTAAATATTTCAAATGGTGTTCGCTTAATAAGTACTTCTTTTCCAAATACGTCTGTCATACTATTTTTCTTTTCTCCAAGTCTCAGGCGTGATTCGCCATTGTTTTAAAACATCAATATCTTTTTCCTTAATATAATCGCAAGCTACAGCCTCATCTATTAGTGTGTCATAATTAGAAAGAGTGTAGAGTAATATATTCGCATATTCGAAGGCTCTACGAGCTTTTATGAAATTATATGAAAATATTGCTACCATACCTAAAGTAATAACACCTGCTTTATTTAAAGCAGCAACAGCTGACAAGCTACTTTTTCCTGTTGAAATAAGATCTTCAATAACTACAGCTTTAGCACCTTCTTTGATTTCTCCTTCTATCTGATTTCCCATACCATGATCTTTAGGCTTTGGTCTGATATATACAAATGGTATTCCTAATTTTTCAGCCACTAATACTCCCCAAGCTATCGCTCCTGTAGCTACCCCTGCTATATATTCAACGTCTTTAAAATTCTCTTTAATTATATCAATCATATAATCACAGACTGAAGTCCTAATCTTGGGATATGATAATATTGTTCTATTATCACAATAGATTGGCGATTTTATTCCTGATGCCCAAGTAAATGGTTTCTCGGGGCTTAATTTTACTGCGCCGATTTTCAATAAATCTTTAGCAATGATTTTATCAACGTTATTCATTTTTTTCTTCTTTTAAATCACACAAATATAGTAATTTTTTAGCTTTTTTTTACCTTTGCACTGATTAAAAAAATATTAAATGCTTACAGTATATTATCTTTCTAAAAGTATTACCTTCTGTAGAGAAAATGATCCTATCATCTTTTCACCTGAGGCTGTAGTGCTAAAATCTGAGAAAGTTCCTAATATCCAAGACCTTTCTCTAATGGATAAAGATGCTTTCCCAAAATTAAACATAGTTTTTCCTTGTAAAAATCCAGAAAAATCTTTAGAAGAATTCGCCACTCAATTTAAATACATAAATGCAGGAGGAGGACTTGTAAAACATAATAAAACAAATAAATATTTACTTATTTACAGAAATGGTCTCTGGGATATTCCTAAAGGTAAGCAAGAAGCCAATGAAAACATTACAGACACAGCCTTACGCGAAGTTGAAGAAGAATGTGGAATTACTGGCCTGAAACTTGGAGAACTAATATGTAAAACATACCATATTTATGACACATATGGTGAAAATGTATTAAAACAAACATTTTGGTTTAATATGGAAAGTGATTTCGAAGGAGAACTCACACCTCAAACCATAGAGGACATAACTCATGCTAAATGGTGTACTAAAGATGAAATCCGTATTTATGCTAAAAACACATACCCTTCACTAAAAAAAGTATTTAACAACATACTCAAAGCTAATTAAAGTAAAATAATGAAAGAAGCTATATTCCCAGGATCATTTGACCCCTTCACTCTTGGACATTTAAATGTATTAGAATCAGCCCTGACGCTATTCGACAAAGTTACTATAGCCATAGGTAAAAACAGTACCAAAAAAGGACTTTTCGACATCAATGAACGTCTAGAAATAATCAATGAATCAATAAGCCAGCTTAAAGCTCAAGGCAAACAAATAGATGTATGTGTTTACGAAGGTATGACAGCTGAATTATGTAAACAAACGAATATTAATTTCTTAGTTCGTGGATTACGGGTGTCATCAGATTTTGAATTCGAAAATGTAATAGCACAAGCTAATCAAAAAATAAATCCTAATGTCTCTACTATATTCATTCCTGCCTCTGGAGAATATGCTTTCATATCCTCAACAGTAGTAAGAGATGTTCTCCATAGTGGAGGAGACGCTAAAATATTTATGGCGCCAGGTGTAGATATCAGAAAATACTTTAATAAAAAAATAGTTCAAAAACATGACTAAAATTAGACGCATACTAGTTTCTATAATACTATTTACTGTAGTAATTATCAACTCATTCGCTATAAATCGGGATGAGATATTTATGATGTTAAAAACTTTTGACACTCAAACAGTAGAAAATATTATACCCAAAACTGATGCTCTAATAGCCACAGCCAAAGATAGCACAGAAGCCTCATTCATAGCAGGAGCCATATTCGACTATTATCGCACATCTCCGATTATGGAATATGACGCCATAGCAGTATATATCGCAGACACTTATTTTATTAACAAAAAATTAGAATATCCTAACGATGAATCAGCTATCACCATACCTATATTCGCCAAATATAATAGAAACTCCTTAATAGGCATGCGAGCTCCTGAACTTAATCTACCAGATAGTCTAGGGCAATATCACTCTCTTTCCAGCACTAGTGGTAAATATAAAATCATCTATTTCTTCGACACAGACTGCGCTATATGTAAAATAGAGACGCCTAAGTTAATGAGGTATCTCAGTAAAGAATTCAACAATCAGAATAACAATGCTGACAATTTCACTCAATTAACCATATACAGAGTATATACCCAAGACCACAGAGATAAATGGACTTCCTACATTAAAAGAAAAGACATAAGTCCTGAATTACCTTTGAATATAAACATTATCGATGTATGGGACCCTGCTTTTGTATCTAATTTTCCTGAGTTATATAGCGTTTTATCCACACCTCGTATGTTTTTACTAGATGAGCAAAACACCATAATAGGCAGAAACCTAAATACTGACGCACTATCCAAACTCATCTCTAAATATGAAGAAAGACCAAATGAGATGTTTTCTTTCTATGATAGAATATTCAAACAAATATTACCAAAAAATCCTAATGAAGCAGCAGACTCTACTCTACTTACATCTTTAATTGATGCATTTTATCAAAACTCTCAATCAAACACAAAACTCACTAAAGATGTCATGCTAGGGCTATACCAATACCTCAAGACAAGTCCAAATTATGACCTGCAGAAAGGCGCTGCATATCTTGGGAAAACTTATATTCTAGCTAAACCAAAATTATGGAATAATGAAAAGTTTCTACATGAAACTGCTATAGCGATAAATTTATTTTATAGAAACCCACTTGGGAAACCAGCTCAAAATATAACTTTAAACAAGATGCCAGCCCATCCTAATTTCTTCACCAATTTATTAAACAAAGAATATTCCATATACGATAGTCACTCTGAATATACTGTTCTTTATTTCTATAATTTAGACTGTGCACTATGCGAGGCCGTCACTCTAGACATGAAAAAGATATACGAGCTATTCAAAAAAGAAGATATTAATTTCTTAGCTATTAACACAGGAACCAATAAAAAAGAATGGAGAACACATGTAGAAAAAGATCTTTTTTCAGGCAGAGATAACCCACATTGGATTAATCTTATGGATGCAAAAAGAAAATCAGATATGTTCCAAAAATATAATCTCTCTGGCGTACCTCTAATTATGCTACTAGACCAAGACAAAACCACCATCGCCAAAGATATTACCCCATCGGTTCTACAAGAACTCCTTAAAGACTCTAAAAACAATTAAATCTTTTTCTTTAACATAAAAAGGTCCCGCATTTCTGCGAGACCTTAAGTTAAGTAAAAACTAGCTAATGATATTAATCATTATAACCATAGATAGCATTATCGCCAAGTTCTTCTTCTATACGTATTAACTGATTATACTTAGCCATTCTATCTGAACGACTCATAGAACCAGTTTTAATTTGACCTGAATTAGTAGCTACTGCTACATCAGCGATAGTCGTATCTTCAGTTTCACCTGAACGATGAGAAACTACAGTAGTATATCCATGACGATGAGCCAATTCTATACAATCCAGAGTCTCTGTCAATGTACCAATCTGATTTAGTTTAATTAAAATAGAATTTGCACAATGATTCTTTATACCTTTTCTTAGATATTGGACATTAGTAACGAAAACATCATCACCTACTAATTGACATTTCTTGCCAGATAATTCAGTATGAAGTTTCCAACCATCCCAATCATTTTCATCCATTCCATCCTCTACAGAATCGATTGGATATCTGGAAATCAAATCAGCGACATATTCAGCTTGTTGTTGAGAATTTCTTTTAGTACCGTTTTCTCCTTCGAATACAGTATAATCATAAACGCCATCTTTATAGAACTCAGAAGCTGCGCAGTCCATACCTATAGTAATATCCTTACCTGGCACATAACCAGCTTTTTTAATAGCTTCTACTATAGAATCAAGAGCATCTTCGATTCCTTCTAATTTTGGAGCAAAACCACCTTCATCTCCAACTGCAGTACTTAAACCTCTGTCTTTAAAAATCTTTTTTAAAGCATGGAATGTCTCTGCACCCATTCTTATAGCTTCTTTTACATTTTTAGCACCAATTGGACGAATCATGAATTCTTGAAACGCTATTGGAGAACTAGAATGTGAACCTCCGTTTATGATATTCATCATAGGTACTGGTAAAACTTTAGCATTACTTCCTCCTATATATCTAAACAAAGGAATTTGCAAATAATCAGCAGCTGCTTTTGCTACAGCTAGTGATACACCCAATATAGCATTCGCTCCTAATTTTGATTTAGTAGAAGTTCCATCCAATTTAAGTAAACGGTTATCTATATCGACCTGGTCAAGCACACTATTACCGATGATAACTGGCGCTATTATATTATTTACATTTTCTACAGCTTTTAAAACGCCTTTTCCTCCAAAACGTTTAGGGTCCCCATCTCTTAGCTCTAAAGCTTCATTTTCGCCTGTTGAAGCTCCTGATGGAACTGCAGCTCTTCCAAAAGCACCTGATGCAGTAGACACTTCTACTTCTAAAGTAGGATTTCCTCGAGAATCTAAAATCTCTCTTGCATAAACATTATCTATTATCATATATTATTTTTTTTAAAAAGTTAATATTATAATATTATATGTATCAAAATCCAAGCCATATTTATTATATAAAAAAATATTACCTTTGTCACATATCATGAAATTTAAAATAAGTTCAAAATATAAACCAACTGGAGATCAACCTCAAGCCATAAATCAAATATGTGAGGCTATAGATGCTGAAGCTAAAGCTGTTACGCTAATGGGCGTTACCGGCTCAGGGAAGACTTTTACCATGGCGAATGTAATAGAAAAATTACAACGTCCTGCACTTATTCTAAGCCACAATAAGACCCTTGCAGCCCAGCTTTATGGAGAATTTAAATCTTTTTTTCCAGATAATGCAGTAGAGTATTTTGTCTCTTATTACGACTATTACCAACCTGAAGCATATCTCCCCGTTACAGACACATATATAGAAAAAGACTTATCTATAAATGAAGAAATCGAGAAATTACGTTTAAGTGCTTCATCTGCCTTACTGTCAGGCAGAAAAGATGTAATCGTTATTTCTAGTGTTTCATGTCTTTATGGCATAGGAAACCCTGAAGATTTTCATGACAATACCATAACTTTAAAAGTTGGTCAAAAAATAAGTCGCACTAAATTACTATATCGCCTGATCGATGGATTATATTCTAGAAATGATATTGAATTTAAAAGAGGAACCTTTAGAGTTAAAGGTGACAGTGTAGATATTTTTCTAGCTTATGCCGATGTCGGATGTAAAATTATATTTTTCGGGGATGAGATAGAAAGCATAGAAAATATTGACCCTATCTCTGGATCTACTATTAACATCCTTGATGAGATTTCTATATTTCCTGCAAATATCTTCGTTACTACTAAAGAAAGAACTAAAGCTGGTATTTCTAAGATTCAAGATGAATTAAAATCTCAATATGATTATTTTATGTCTATCGGGAAAAATCATGAAGCCAATAGACTTAAGAAAAGAGTAGAATTTGACCTGGAAATGATTAAAGAGTTAGGTTACTGTTCTGGAATAGAGAATTATTCTAGATTTTTCGATGGTAGAAAGCCCGGAGAAAGGCCATTCTGTCTTATTGATTACTTTCCAGATAATTTTTTAACATTTATAGACGAGAGCCATGTAACACTACCTCAAGTTAAAGCTATGTATGGTGGTGACCGTTCTAGAAAAGAAGTATTGATTGATTTCGGATTTAGACTTCCTTCAGCAGCAGATAACAGACCTCTAAAATTCGATGAATTCGAGAACATAATAAAACAAAGAATCTTCGTTAGTGCTACACCTGGAGATTATGAATTTGAACTTTCAGAGGGTGTCGTTGTAGAACAGATAGTACGTCCAACGGGATTATTAGATCCTCCTATAGATGTGCGTCCTTCTAAAAATCAAATCGACGATTTGATGGAAGAGATTTTAGTAAGAGCTGAGAAAGATGAACGAGTTTTAGTCACTACATTGACTAAAAGAATGGCTGAAGAATTAGAGAAATTTTTAACTAAACGTGATATCAGATGTAGATATATCCACTCTGATATTGACACCATGGAAAGAGTTGAAATCATAGAAGATTTTAAAATGGGAAGGTTTGATGTGTTAGTAGGAGTCAATTTACTTAGAGAAGGACTAGATATCCCGACTGTATCTCTAGTCGCTATACTAGACGCCGATAAAGAAGGTTTCTTAAGATCAGGACGTGCATTAACACAGACTGCAGGAAGAGCAGCTCGTAACCTTAATGGATTAGTTATTATGTATGCAGATCATATAACTAAATCTATGAAAGAAACGATCGATGTGACTGAAAGGCGTCGTAAAATACAGAAAAAATATAATTTAGACCATAATATTACTCCTACCCAGGTTGAGACGAAATCTGCTAACTCATTAGTCTCAAGCAATGCACATTATGATCCAGATAAAGACAAAGTAGTAAATAGATATCTTGTTGAAGAACCTGTTCTTAGTAAAATGAGTCCAAAACAATTAGCTAAAGCCATAGAACAGTCTAGAAAAGCTATGGAACAAGCTGCTAAAGAACTTGATTTTCAAAGAGCTGCTAAATATAGAGATGAAATGTACCAATTAATGAAATTATAAAAATGGACATATTAACTCAAAAATTAAATAATATTCTTAAACATTATACTGAGACTGAACAATCCGGTATAAAGAGAGCCTATGAAGTAGCCTATAAGGTTCTTGATGGGAAAACAAGAGAAAATAAGCATCCATTTATCGAACACCCACTTGGAGTAGCTGAGATAGTTTCTGGAGAAATTGGTCTTGGATATGATGCCATTACTGCTATTTTTCTTCATGAATCTACTCGTTTTAAAAAAGATATTTCCGACATATGTGATGTTTCAAAGCTCTTTTCAAAAGAAATTATAAACATCGCTGAGAGTCTGAATAAGATTTCTATGATAAAGACTAAGGAAACTGGTCTGCAAGCTGACAACTATAAGAGATTAATAGTTTCTTATTCATCCGACCCTCGTGTTACTGTTATTAAGATAGCTGATAGATTAGATGTTATTAGAAATATAAAACTTTTACCTCCGGAAAATCAAAAAAGAAAGATAGCAGAGACGGTCAAGTTATATATTCCTATAGCGCATCAACTCGGTCTTTATAATATTAAAAGTGAATTAGAAGATATCGCATTCCAACAAAATGAGCCAGAGAACTATCGTTTAATCACTAATAAATTAGCTGCCACTAAACTTGATAGAGATAAAATGTTTAATACATTTATTAAACCTCTAAAAGTAAAATTACACGAAGAAGGTATTAAATGTAAAATTAAATCTCGTACTAAAACTGCATTTTCTATTTGGAAGAAAATGCAGAAACAAAAAGTGCCTTTTGAAGGTGTATATGATGTATCTGCTATTCGTATAATCATAGATGCTCCTATGGATAATCATGAAAAAGAATTAGCTTTATGTTGGAAAGTTTACTCTTTGGTTACTGAAAAATACACTCCAGACACTAATAGATTAAGAGATTGGATTACTAATCCTAAAAAGAATGGTTATGAATCTCTTCATACGACTGTTAAAAATGAAGATGGGATTCCTATTGAAGTACAAATTCGTACCACTCGAATGGATGACATGGCCGAAAATGGATTAGCTTCTCATTGGTCATATAAAGGAGTATCTAGCACTGCTCAATTAAATTCCTGGCTTCAGAATGTTCGTGATGTGATGAACAGTCACGAGAAATTAGATTCTGAAAATGTTGATAATTTAATCAAAGAAGATGTTTTCGTATTTACTCCTAACGGAGATTTAAGACGTCTAAGAAATGGAGCATGCGTCCTTGACTTCGCTTTCGATATACATACCAATATAGGTATTACTTGTTCTGCAGCTAAAGTTGATGGTAAGATAGTATCTATTCGAGAAAAGTTATCTACAGGCAGTGTAGTAGAAATTATCCGTAATAAAAATCAAAAACCTTCTGCTGATTGGCTGAATTTCGTAGTTACCTCTAAGGCTCGTACTAAGATTAAGCAAATCATTAAAGAAGAAGAAACTAAAAAAGCAAATATAGGTAAAGAGCTATTAGGAAGACGTTTAAAAAACTGGAAATTAAGTTTACATGATGAAGACTTACATGTTTTATGTAAGAAATTTTCTTTAAAGACTATTAATGAATTTTACGCGAAAGTAGGGGAAGAAAAGATAGATTTAGCTGATATTAAAAACTATATAAAGGAGAAAGAAAATACTGAGGAAAGTAAAGACAAAAAGATAATTCAAAATAAGACTCAAGAAGAGCATTATACTCGTTCGATAAAAGAATCTAATGATTATCTAGTTATCGATGGAAAATTAAATAATATTGGCTATAAAATGGCTAAATGTTGTAATCCTATTTATGGAGATGATGTTTTTGGCTTCGTCACTGTTAATAATGGGATTACTATTCATAGAATAACTTGTCCTAATGCTGCAAGATTAATTAATAAATATCCATACAGAATACAGAAAGTAAAATGGAAGAAGGATGTAGAGACTACCAATTTCCAAACTACATTAAAAATAATAGTCGATGATAGTAGAGTTTTTAGCGATATTATTATTATTTTAGATACATTTGGATGTCCATTAAGAAGTTCTAGTATTCATGAAAGAACAAGTCAACATAATGGATATAATATTAAGGTACAAATCTCCGTCCTTAATAATAGTATACTTGATAGTATAATAGTTAAATTAAAAAGAACAAAAGGAGTATCAACTGTTATAAGAAGTTAAACAGTGTACATATATGAAAGATGATAATTTTATTAAGATAAGAGGTGCCGAAGTTAATAATCTTAAAAAAATAGATTTAGATATACCTCGTGACAAATTTGTAGTTATTACTGGAGTATCAGGTTCAGGGAAATCATCCTTAGCATTTGATACGATCTTCGCCGAAGGACAGAGACGATTTTCAGAAAGTCTTTCTTCTTTCGCCAGGCAGTTTCTCGGAAGAATGACGAAACCCGCCGTTAAGAGTATAAGTGGCATACCTCCAGCCATTGCCGTAGAACAGAAAGTAAATACTAAAAATCCTCGCTCTACAGTAGGAACTACCACTGAGATTTACGACTATATAAGAATGTTATTTGCTAAAATAGGACATACTTTCTCCCCTATTTCGGGCAATGAGGTGACGCGTGATTCTCTACAAAGTGTTTTATCATTTTGCGGAAAATTACCGGATAAATCGACTGCTTATATCCTTTCTAATATGGCTTGGTCAGAGAAAAAATATAGAGTAGAAAAACTTCTAAACTATAAAGAAGAAGGATTTACAAGATTATATATTATAGGTCAGACAGGTCGGGATGCTGTTATAAAAATAGATAAGGTCCTTGAAAATCCTAATGATTTTAAGGATAAAGACCTTATGTTATTAATAGATAGGGTTTATATAGACACAGAAGACACAGATTTAGAAGCCAGATTAACGGATTCTATACGAACAGCTTTCGAGAAAGGAAACGAACACATGTCTATTATTTCTGATGTTGATAATTCTCGTTCAGATTTCTCTACTCTTTTCGAGGCTGACGGAATCGTATTTGACAAACCTGAGGAATGGATATTTAATTTTAACAATCCTCTTGGTGCTTGTGATAAATGTGAAGGTTACGGAAAGATTATGGGCATAGATGAATCTTTAGTCATTCCTTTCCCTCATTTATCCATTTATGAAGATACTATTTCGTGCTGGAAAGGTAAGATTATGTCTTACTTTAAGGATAATCTTATAATGTTCGCCGAAAAATATAACATCTCTATTCATAAACCTTATAGAGAACTATCTGACCTTGAAAAGAAAATAATATGGGAAGGCAACAAAGATATTATAGGTATAAATAAGTTTTTCGCTGAGCTAGAAAAAAAGAAATATAAGATTCAGAATCGTTATATGATTAGTCGTTATTCTGGAAAAACCAAATGCCCAAAATGTCACGGTACACGTCTTCGTCCTGAATCTCTTTACATAAAGATTGGAGGCAAGAACATAGCCGAACTATTAAATATGAGTATATCAGATCTAAATGATTTTTTTACAAATTTAAGACTTGATGATTACGAAAAGAAAATAGCTGGACGAGCACTTGAAGAAATCCACTCACGATTAGGATATCTTATCAATGTCGGATTATCATACCTAACACTCAGTCGTGCTTCCAACACTCTCAGTGGAGGAGAAAGTCAGAGAGTTAATCTCGTCACATCACTAGGCAATAGTCTTACGGGTGCGATGTACATACTAGATGAGCCGAGTATCGGTTTACATGAACGCGACACACAGAAACTCATACACGTATTAAAAGATTTACGCGATCTGGGCAATACTGTGATAGTAGTAGAGCATGATGAAGAAATTATGCGCGCAGCAGACTACCTTATCGACATCGGTCCTAGCGCAGGTATCAATGGTGGGCAAGTAATGTTTCAAGGCAAGCTTGGCGTAGATGATAAAGATTCATCAACTATCAAAAAATCTTTAACACTACAATATCTACACGGTTTAAAATCAATACAATTTCCTAAAAGAAAACATATTGCCAAATCTTATATAGAAATCACAGGAGCTTGTGAAAACAATCTAAAAAATATAGATGTCAAATTTCCATTAAAAGCTATGACTGCAGTAATAGGAGTCAGTGGATCTGGAAAATCTACCTTAGTAGGAGATATCATGTACCCTGCCCTACAAAGACATATTAATCAATTTGGAACAAAACCTGGAGAATTCGACGAACTTAAAGGAGACCTTAATTCCGTCACTTCCATAGAATACGTAGATCAAAACCCAATAGGAAAAAGTTCTCGTTCTAATCCTGTAACATATCTTAAAATATATGATGATATAAGAAAATTGTTTTCAGAACAGCCATATGCCAAAATGAATGGATATGGACATTCGCACTTTTCTTTCAATATAGACGGAGGACGCTGTCCCGAATGCCAGGGAGCAGGAACTATAACCATTCCAATGCAGTTTATGGCTGATATTACTATAGTCTGTGACCAATGTGGGGGGAAAAGATTCAAGCCAGATATTCTAGAAGTTAAATATCAAGGTAAAAACATTAGTGATATTCTAGATATGAGCGTTGACGAGGCTTATGACTTCTTTAATAATCAAAAGAATGATAATGCTGCACAAAGAATAGCGAAAAAATTAATACCACTTAAATATGTTGGTCTGAACTATATTAAATTAGGACAGAGTAGTAGCACTTTAAGTGGAGGAGAAAGTCAAAGGGTAAAATTAGCATATTTTCTTAGTAAAGATAACTCTTCAAAATCAGGCGAATCGATTCTATTCGTATTTGACGAACCTACCACAGGCCTTCATTTCGAAGATATACAAAAACTCATACAATCTTTCGAAGCTTTAATTAATCGTGGTCACACTATTATAGTAGTAGAACATAATCCATTCATCATTAAAGCATCTGATTACACTATAGAGTTAGGACCAGAAGGTGGAGACCGTGGCGGATATCTAATACGAGCAGCTGAAATTTAAACCAAATAATCTATTCTTCGTCTTCTCCGAAAGATTTTAAACGTTCAGCATTCTCTGCTACCTGAAGTTTATCGATAACCTCTTGAATATCTCCATCCATGAAAACAGGAAGGTTATACATCGTATAATTTATACGATGATCCGTAACACGAGACTGAGGATAATTATAAGTACGGATTTTCGCAGAACGGTCACCAGTAGATACCATGGTTTTACGCTTAGCAGAAATCTTATCAAGATATTTTTGATACTCCATATTATATAAACGAGTCCTCAACTCAGCTAAAGCCTTATCAAAATTCTTAATCTGAGATTTTTGATCTTGACATTGAACTACTATACCTGAAGGAATATGAGTCAAACGAATAGCTGAATATGTAGTATTTACAGACTGTCCACCAGGACCTGAAGAACAGAAAGTATCTTTACGTATATCATTCATATTAAGATCTAAATCAAACTCTTCTGCCTCTGGGAGAACAGCTACTGAAGCTGCAGATGTATGCACACGTCCCTGTGTCTCTGTCTGAGGAACACGTTGGACACGATGAACACCACTTTCATATTTCAAAGTACCATAAACGCTCTGTCCGGAAATCTTACAAATAATCTCTTTAAATCCACCTGAAGCACCTTCAGACTGACTATTAATTTCCAATTTCCAGCCTTTCTTCTCTACATATTTAGCATACATTCTAAACAAATCACCAGCGAAAATAGCAGCTTCATCACCACCAGCTCCACCTCGTATTTCCAGAATAGCATTTTTCTCATCTTCCGGGTCTTTTGGAACCAGGAGAAGTTTAATTTTTTCTTCCATAGCTGGCAGTTGAGACTCTATCTCTATAATCTCCTCTTTCGCCATATCCCTAAAATCTTCATCCTTCTCATTAGCCAATACATCTTTAGCATTTGCTAAATTTTTGACTAAATCATTATACTTCTTTCCCTCTTCGATTACAGGTTCTATTTCTTTATACTCCTTATTTAGCTTTACATATTTCTTCATATCTGACATAACACTTGGGTCAGATAACTGCTTCTCCAATTCTAATTTTTTCTCCCCTAAACCAGAAATTTTCGTCAACAAAGAGTTTTCATTAATCTCGCTCATATATTTTCCTTTTCTTTACACTGACTGGAAAAGAATTTCCAGTTTGCAGTTTGCAAATATAATACAATTTTACCAAATATTTAATTTTCCGGATAAGTAGCAGATTTATTATCAACTTGATAAGTTCCAATTATACCAAGTCCATTTTCTATATTATTATAAATATTAGTAGGTTCTACTGTAAAATCGCCATCATTATAATCATAGATATCTAAAGATTTATAATAGTAATATAAATCTTGAGATATACTCTTAAGAGAAAAATGCACCTCTATAGGATTTTCAGAAGTTATATCATATGGATAACATATTAAATATTTCAGGGTATAATCTTTTCCATCGAATATATCATCATTAAAAATCTGATGCATATTATCATATGAATCTATAGTACCATTATTTTTTAGCACATCATCTACTTGATAATAATAATCAAGGAATTCCCATCTTTGTCTAGTATCAAAATGATTTATCTCTTTTTCATAATAGCCATCTATCTGATAGAAATTTTTCTCTCCTTCCGGATCTTTAAAATGAATGTATGCCACTATATACTCATTTACTCCTTCATCCTCAATATTAACCATCTCTTGCTTTAGCTCTATACTATCTATTAATGTTTTTCCGGGAAAAGAAAAACTGGCACTTGTTTTTCCATATTTAGGACTTGTTACTACTAAAGAATATGTTTCTCCTACCTTAAAATTGGGTTTTTCATTAGAAGAATACTTTTCTCTTCCATCATCATATGTAAAGTCTAATATTTTATTATTTGAAGAAAACACACTTATCTGAGCATCAGCATATGAATAGAAATATTTGCTTGGAATAGTTGGATTACGAGACTCTGTTAGATAAATATCTATATAATCTGTAATATTAAAAATACTATTTACCACTAATTTTTGTTTTCCATATGTTTCATCAAAGTCAATATTTTTCTTACATGAGATGAAAAAAGTAGAAAATATCCCAACGATTATTAAAGTCAATATAAATTTATATTTTTTCATAATTTAAAATTTAAAAGAATAAGTAACAGTAGGAATGATTGAAAAAAGACTAAATTGTTCGAGTTGTAAATAACTTTCATTAGTATCAGTATATTTCTCATCCCAAGATAAAATAAAAGGATTCATACGATTATATACGTTATAAATAGAAATATTCCATGTTCGTACTCCATGTTTTTTCTTTTTATGGAAATTAGCACTTAAATCTAATCGATGATAATCACCCATTTTATAACTATTTTTTCCTCCTGTTTCCTTAACCACTTCCCCATAATAATCATTTCCTTCATAACTAGGATACTCATAAGACTGCAGAGTTATATGTTTTCCTGAATTATATACCCAAGTAGCACCTATATCAAATTTTTCTGAAAATTTATGAGTTACTACTATATTTATATTATGTCTCCTATCATTACTTGCAGGGAAAGTTTTTCCAAAATTTAAATCATCGAAAGTTCTGTCACTTTTACTGAGAGTATAAGAAATCCAACCTGTAGTATTACCAGCCTGTTTTTCTAACTTAAATTCTATTCCATAAGACTGTCCCTCTCCTAATACTACTTTATCATCCCAAGTATTAGATATCGTACTCATAAAATTAGCACCTTCTTTGTACTCTATGAGATTTTGCATTTTCTTATAATATCCCTCGACATTTAAAGAATAATCTTTAGTCAATGCCATATCCATTCCTAAAGCGAACTGATGTGATATAGATGGACTTAGCCTCTTGGTTACAGGAACCCATAAATCAGTCGGCATACTTAAAATAGCGGAACTCGAAAGCAGATGAACATATTGTACCATCTTCGAATAAGAAGCCTTCAAACTTAAATCATCTGATATCTTTTGTTTTAGAGATACTCGCGGTTGCAAATTTTTATACATTTTATTTTGAACATATATACCTGAATAACGTAAACCAAGATTAACATTAGTAGAGGGAGTGAATTTAATATCATCTTCGATATAAGCTGACATCTCATTTACACCTATATTATTTTTAGGTGTACGTGATGAATAAGACTCATTTGAAGATTGATCGACTGACTTTTCATATGAGACCCCTGGTTTAAACATATGTCTTGTGTATCCAGCTCCAAAACGAATAGAATGAATAGAAGAAGGATAATAATAAAAATCCATTTTTCCCGAGAAATCACGGATTGAACTATAATAATTCTGAGAATAGCTTGTAGAATTACCTTGCTGAGTAGTGGAAGAAAAATAATCAGTGACAAATCTATAATTACTATAAGTTAGAGTAGTATTGGCGAACATACTCTCACTAAAAATATGATTCCATCTAAGAGAAGATACGACATTACCCCAATGAATATTCATATTGTCTTCATCTCGCGAAGAGTATGTAGCAGTAGTGTATTTTTCATTATCATTATAATACATTTTATCTCTTCCTAAATATGCACTTAAATATATTTTATCGAGATTAGATAATTTATGAGTCAGTTTAGCATTCAAATCATAAAAGAAATAGCCACTTTTCACATCTTCATCTGAATTATTATTGCTAGCCTTTATGAAAGGAGCTGCCAAAATATCCAAATATGTACGACGGCCTGAAATCAGAAAACTAGTCTTGCCTTTTTTAATAGGTCCATCAAGTTCAAAACTAGATGCTATGGCTCCAATAGAAAATTTACCTTTTATTTTATTGAAATTACCATCATTAGTACGAACATCGACTACAGATGATAACCTGCCTCCATATCTCGCAGGAAAGCCTCCTTTATAGAGATCTACCGATTTTACCATACTAGGGTTAAATACTGAAAAGAATCCGAATAAATGGCTGCAGTTATACACTGGTACATCATCTAATAGAAAAAGATTTTGGTCCTCTGCTCCTCCTCTGACGAACATACCACTTGACCCTTCTGTTCCTCCTTGTACTCCTGGAAGGAGCTGTATCACTTTTAAAATATCTGACTCCCCGAAAATAACAGGAATCTGCGAGAGTTTAGAGACTGGTACTCTTTCCATGCTCATCTGTGTCACTTGGTTCTTTTTCTTAACAGAACTAACGACAGCTTCCCTGACATGAAAAGAATCTTCTTCCAGTTTGACTGTACATACTGTGTCTTTTTCTAAATGTAAAGAAAGATACTTCGTTTTATAACCAAGATATGAGAATTCTAAATTTACGTCTCCTCTACTAACTTTAATACTAAAAAAGCCATAAGCATTAGAGGTTACTCCTGTGCTCATAGCTCTATCTACTACGTTTACGCCTATTAAACTCTCTCCGAGCTTCATATCCTCGACATAACCAGAAATGGTAATCTGTGCTAACATTGCCAAAGGAAAAAGAAATAAAGAAAGTAATAATACAATTGTTTTATTTAACATACTATTTTGAAGTTTATTCATTGTTTAAGAAATGCAGCATCTATGAAAATACTGCATCTCTGCAAATAAGCCCCAAAGATAATATTTTCTACATAAAACTTACTACTGTCAAGGCTAAAATAGAAATCGTAATCCAGATACATATACCCAGAACGATTGGTTTATAACCGACATCTTTTAATGCTTCTATAGATAACATACTACCTATCAGATACAGTGTAACACTAAGGGCACGATGTGAAAATACGCTTATAAGGTGTGATAAAGTAGGATTTATAGGTAAATATGTATTTATTATCATGGCCAATACGAAAAGAAAAATAAACCATGGAATAGAAATTTTCTTACGATTAGAATCTGTAAATGCGAACACAGAAACTAAAGACAATGGAATAATCCACAGTGCACGGGTCAATTTAACAGTCGTAGCCACCTCTAAAGCCTTTTGCCCATAAATCTGGCCTGCACCCACGACAGAACTAGTATCATGAATAGCTATTGCAACCCAGGTACCGAACTGTGTCTGAGATAATCCCAGATAATGACCTATAGCAGGAAAAAGGAACATCGCTATAGCATTAAGAGTAAAAATTACTGCCAGAGAAACAGAAGTCTGATTCGAATTAGCCTTAATAACTGGAGATACAGCAGCTATCGCACTTCCTCCACAAATAGCAGTACCTGTCGAAATAAGATATGCTAGTTTTCTATCAACTTTAAACACTTTTCCAAGCAATATACCCATCGTCATAACTGTTATAACAGAAACAATAGTAAAAATCATTCCATCAGAAGAAGCCTGAAGCGAACTATGCAAATTCATTCCAAAACCCAGCCCCACTACAGATACCTGCAAAAGATATTTTGAAAGCCATTTGGTTTCTCTTATAAACTGAGGTTTTAATGTAAAAGCCAATAAAATACCTGCGAATAATGCATATGCAGGAGAAAGAAATATCGAAGCTATTCCCAACGCTATAAACACAATTTTTTTGATCGTCATATCTTAAATTTTGGACAAAGATATAATCACATCACACACGAGGCCAATACAAAAAACTTATAGGTTATAACATTTCCTTATGAGTAAGAATCGCGAACTGAAAAAACTCCTCAGCTAATTTATTATGAAAACCAGCAGGGGTAATAAAAGAAAAATCACGAGGCATGGTAATATTATCTATATCAAGCACCTTTAATCGTCCCTGAGCTAACTCATCCATAATAGCAGCGATAGAAATCACAGCATAATTATCCTCTATTTCCACGAAACGCTTAATACTCTCAGAACTTCCAAGCTGCATTTTAATATTAAGGTCCGATAATAGTATATTATGATTTTTAAGTGTATTTTCCATCACAGCGAGAGTCCCCGACCCATTTTCACGTAAAATCAGTGGTAATTTTTTAAACTCCTCCACCGACAATTCTTGCTTCACCTTATTCTTAGCCGAAGTAATCAAGACCAATTCATCTTTCGCGAAAAAAGAATAATTAAACTCCTTTCTACGTCCATAGCCCTCGATAATACCGAAATCTACTTCATGACGATAAACCATAAGCTCTATCTGATCACTATTACCAGAAATCAGAGAGAGCTCAATATTTGGAAAACGTTTCATATACCTGGCCATAATCGCCGGCAATACATACTGAGAAATCGTAGTACTAGCACCTATAACTAATTTCCCTATACTCTGATTATTCGACAAGTTAATTTCAAACTCAAGCTCTTTATACTTTTGAGTAATATCCATAGCATAAGTAAGAAATATCTCACCCTGATGTGTCAGGGCAATAGTATTTTGAGCTCTTTCGAAGAGACGTACGTTATAGCTGGATTCTAGTTCTTTTATGTGCTGTGATATCGCAGGCTGCGATATCCTCAGCTCGTGCGCCGCCTTAGTAAAACTCTTAAACTTCGCCACACTCAAAAAAACAGACAATCGAAAATCATTCATATATACAATACTAATTAATAAGCACTTTGGACCCCAAAGGTATTAAAATAAATATATCGTATATAATTTAATCTTTTTCATTCTCTTTAATCCTACTACGCAGCTCCATAATATCCTGCTCCTTACCAACAAGCTGCAAACGTAGATTTTTCACCTCTTTTTGTAGTTCCAGCACATCAGAGGGCAGATTACTTCCATCCTTCTGAACTATTTCTATCTTATTCTCTAGAGCTTTAACAGACTTCTCAGCATACTCGCTATCAAACATCATTTTAGTTTTAGAAGGCAATGAAACAATAGAGATAGTATCTGACTTCAAACCATTAACGAAAGCTGTAATTTTTATTCTACCTGGTTTCATACTAGCTCGTATTAAAGCAGTAGCCACACCAAGAGTCGTTTTAACAGGATTTGCGTGATTAAACTCTCCTCCTATAATTTCGGCAGGACCTTCCACTTTAAAATAAACATATTCTGAAGACAATATTTTTGGATTTCCATCAGGATCAACAACAGTAGCACGCACAGAAATAAAATCAGAACCATCTGCCCTTAGACTCATCCCCTCATCTGACACACTCAACTTAACACCAGCAGACTGTTTTGCATAATTTTTTACACTTTTCACTACTACTTCTCCATTAATAATACCCTCTGCTACCAACTGCACATCCTGGCTCTTATTTCTCAAAGCTGAATGAATATCAGAAAAATTAAAAACATCTTTAAAAATAAAAGGTGGATGTAATAAATCTTTATATTTAGCATATGAAGAAGGCTTCTGTATCCCAACTACTTTTCCTAACCAAGTAAGTCTTACCTCATCACAATTACTATAAATCACGACATCAGATGGTGATATCTGAGTTAACTGTCGCGCTATGAAGAGCATAGGCCCGGTTTTTATACCAGGTACTTTATAATCAGGATCATATTGGCTTTTATATAAATAATAAGTATAACGTGGTAATCGAAGACCATCTAGTAAACTACCCATAAATGGGTCAGGATGATATCCTCTCTGATAATCTATTCCACACCACAATGCACCTCCAAGATGAACCTTAGAAGTAGTATAAAATTTATCTAAAATAGATGCTTGAATAAGAGATTGTTCTAATAAAGCCCTCTCTCCCCACTCTGGATTCACTCTAGTAGTAGCATTTTGAGAAGTCCAATTATCCACTTCACCCCCATCGCCATATTCGCGAACAAAAGAATTCACCTTAGGATCATTACCATGATAATAAATATCCAAACCACCTTTTTTAGCTTCTTGAATATCTGTCACTGTAAACATACCAGGGAAAGGAAATTCTTCATGCGCTACCTTATTCATATTAGCTAACACATAATCAGGCTGAGTAGGCGTTTCATTCAATGCAGTCTCCCACATTAAGACGCTCGCACGGTTACGATCTCTACGAACCAGATTACGGGTATCATTATATAACCTTTGCTCGAAGATAGCTTCTTTAAAATTAAAAAAATGCCATCCTGGGTTAGCTGATGTAGTCAGCATGCCCAACTCATCACAAGCATCATAGAAAGCAGGGTCCTGTGGATAATGAGCTACACGAATGATACGGCATCCCCCTTCACGTAGAAGTTTTACATCTCTCCATTGCCCGGAATTTGGCAAAGCATTTCCAACATAAGTATAATCCTGATGACGATTCGCTCCCATCAATTTATCTTCATATGGTTTTTTATTAACATAAAAACCATCTGCTCCACGCATTTCAAATAATCTTATCCCTATCCTGGTTCTAAAGTCATCAGTCACCTTACCATTCACCATCACTTGTGTATGAATATAATGAAGATATGGGTCATCTGGAGACCAAAGATGAACCTTTCCAGTAGAAAATTTCCAGCTTAATTGATTTGTAGCACCTGCTCGCAACTTAAGATTTTGACTATTACTTTTAATCTGATTATATTCTGCATCTTCTAAAATCGTCTTAACAGAAATACGCTGAATAGTTTGACTATCATTTTTAACTTCTGTTCTAAGCTCCATTTTAGCACTTTGACCATTAACATCTAAAGTCGCAGCGAACACTCCACCTCCTGCTATACGATGGCTTAATTCTGGAAGAGTAACATGAACAGCTCCAGTCTCGATTAGATATACATCACGATAAATTCCTCCCATATAAGTAAAGTCAAGACCTTCTTGAATTTTTCCTGGAGGATAAAGTTTATTATTTCTATTATCTGCTTTAACAGCTATCCAATTAGCACGACCATCTGAATAAATCAAATCACTAACATCAGCAGCGAAAGGTAAATAACCTCCATAATGAGTTACTACTTTATGTCCATTCACCCATACTTCACCGATACCCATAACTCCTTCGAAATAAATAAAGATACGACTATTCTCTTCCTTTTTGTTTACTTCGAATTTTTTACGATACCAAGCTATTCCTTGATAATTTCTACCACCACTAGCGTTAGCATCTTCTATTTCCAATCCATGAGGCAGATTAGCTTTTTCCCAAAGGCTATCATCAAAATCAGGTTTTTCTGCACCTTTTATATCACCTTTGAAAAATCTCCATCCCGGATTAAAATTATACAAAGCTCTAGCACTATTTTTTACTGCGAAAAAACCAGCAGTAGAGAACTCTGA
>JBAYDV010000002.1:0-64436 GCA_041668045.1 Bacteroidales bacterium
TAAGAAAACAAGAACAGAGTATAACATCAAACTCACAAGTATTATAATACTTCAAATAATACCATTTACATAATAGCTATACACTTGCAGTATGCAAGGTGCCAGGACTGTGGCGATTCTTGAAAATCGCGCCTAGAAAAAACAGGTACAGCTAGCGTCAAGAAATCGCGTCTGTCTGACGGGGCCAATACGTGTCCGAAAACACAGGCACCGGAGTTAGCGATTTTAGCTAGCGGAGCCTGTTTTTTAGCGATTCTCAAATGAGACACAGCCCTGACACCTTGCATACTCCTTTGTAAGCCATAAAACATTGAGAATTCGTGAAAATCGCGTCCATAAAAAAAACAGCACCCCGAAAGATGCTGTCTTCTATATAATATTATCCAGAAAATGCTATTCCAAAGAACCAATCATTTTCTTAGGATCAACCCACTCAGTAAACTCCTCATCTGTTAAATAACCTAAAGCTAAAGCAGCCTCACGAAGAGTAGTTTCTTCCTTATGAGCTTTCTTAGCGATAGTAGCACATTTCTCATAACCAATATGAGTATTCAATGCTGTAACCAACATAAGAGAATTATCTAAAAGATACTTAATTTTCTTATTATTTGGCTCAATACCTGCCACTAAACGATCCGCGAAAGAACGACAAGCATCACCAAGTAAAGTAGCTGACCTAAGGAAATTAGAAATCATTAATGGTTTAAACACATTAAGCTCAAACTGACCATTAGAACCTCCGATAGTAATAGCCACATCATTACCCATAACTTGAGCACAAACCATAGTAAGAGCCTCCACTTGAGTAGGATTAACCTTACCAGGCATAATTGAAGAACCAGGCTCATTAGATGGAATTATAATCTCACCTATACCTGAACGAGGACCAGAAGCCATAAGACGAATATCATTAGCTATCTTCATTAAGCTAACTGATAATTGCTTTAATGCACCATGAGACTCAACGATAGCATCATGACCAGCTAATGACTCAAATTTATTTTTAGCTGTAATGAAAGGTAACTTAGTAAACTCTGCTATATAAGAAGCTACAGTAACATCATAACCCTTAGGAGTATTAAGACCAGTACCTACTGCAGTACCACCTAACGCTAATTCAGAAAGATGAGGCAATGTATTTTTCAACGCTTTCAAACCATGATCTAACTGAGAAACATAACCAGAAAACTCCTGCCCTAAAGTAAGAGGAGTAGCATCCATCCAGTGAGTACGACCAATTTTAACCACATCCTTCATCTCTTTAGACTTCTTATCTAACATATCCCTTAAATACTCAACATTAGGAATAGTATTACTAATAAGTTTAGCATAAGCAGCTATATGCATAGCCGTAGGGAATGTATCATTAGAAGACTGAGATTTATTAACATCATCATTAGGATGAATCAATTTTTTACCCTCACCTAATTTTCCACCATCTAGAACATGAGCTCTATTAGATACCACTTCATTCACATTCATATTAGATTGTGTACCTGAACCAGTCTGCCATATAACTAAAGGAAATTGATCATCCAACTCACCTGCTATAATCTCATCGCAAACCTTAGCCATTAAATCTCTTTTCTCCTGAGATAAAACACCTAATTTACAATTAGCGAACGCTGCAGCTTTTTTTAAATAACCAAAAGCATGAATAATATCCTTAGGCATAGAAGCCGGAGTTCCGATTGGAAAATTTTCTTTAGACCTTTGAGTCTGAGGACCCCAATATTTATCAGCCTCAACTTTAACCTCACCTAAAGTATCTTTTTCTATTCTATAATCCATTTTATTTAATTTTATTTTTAGTAAAGAAAAGTCGCCACCAAAAAGGCGACGACTTATTTATTGAATATTCTAAAACATTGCTCCGTCGCAAGTAATTACTTGCGCAGAAACATAACTAGAAAGATCTGAAGCAAGGAATAAAGCGATATTCGCTATATCCTTTGGAGTTCCTCCCCTTCTAAGAGGAATCTTACTGATCCATTCTTGTTTAACTTTCTCAGGAAGAGTATCCGTCATAGCTGTAATAATAAAACCAGGAGCGATACAATTAGCACGAATGCCACGAGAACCCATCTCTTTAGCAATAGATTTAGCAAGACCTATCATACCAGCTTTTGAAGCTGAATAATTACATTGACCTGCATTACCATGTAAACCTACAACTGAAGATATATTAATAATACTACCTTGTCTCTGACGAGCCATAACAGGAACTACTGCATGAGTAAAATTAAAAGCAGACTTAAGATTAACAGTTAAAACTGCATCCCATTGAGCCTCTGACATTCTCATAATAAGACCATCTTTGGTAATACCTGCATTATTTACTAATGTATCAATACTTCCGAAATCTTTATGTACTAAATCTACTACCTCATGAGTAGCAGTAAAGTCAGCTGCATTTGAAGCATAACCTTTACATTTAACACCTAAGGCAGAAATTTCTTTTTCTGTCTCTTCCATAAATTCATCTCTACGTAAATCTGTAAATGCTATATTAGCTCCTTCTTCAGCTAATCTTGTGGCAATAGCCTTGCCAATACCACGTGCAGCACCTGTTACGAGAGCTGTTTTTCCATCTAATAAACCCATAATTATATAGTTAATTTTTTATTATCTACTAAGGCTACAGAAAGTTTACCTTCTGTACACAACTTATCACCAACATATGCTTGAGCATCGATAAAATATAGTGTAGAACGGTTTGCCACTAAAGAAGCCTTAATCACTATAGTATCACCTGGATGAACAGGAGCTCTAAAACGCACTTTGTCTAGAGTAGTGTATAAAGGAGTTTTACCTTTCATTTTATCTTTAACTAGTAAAGATGAACATTGTCCCATAATTTCACAAATAATTACTCCAGGAACAGTAGGATGTCCTGGGAAATGCCCTTGTAAGAAAAATTCATCACCACGTACGTGATATTTTCCTACAACATGATTGTCTTTAGTAAATTCCATCTCATCTACCAGTAGCATTGGTTCACGATGAGGCAAGAATTCTTTTATTTCTTCACGATTCATATTATTGGTTTTTGTTTTAATAATTGTTTTATTTCACTTTTCTAATTGCTAAACAAGCATTATGCCCACCAAAACCTAGAGTAGTAGAAATAGCCATAGTAAGCTCTACTTTTCTAGCTTCATTTGGAGTATAATCTAAATCACACTCTGGATCCTTTTCTTTATATCCTATAGTAGGAGGAACGATATTATTACCTAGCGCAAGTGCTGCAGCGATAATTTCTACTGCACCAGTAGCTCCTAACATATGACCTGTCATAGACTTAGTAGAACTAATCATAGCCTTACGAGCATTCTCTTCTCCAAGCGCTAATTTATAAGCTAATGTTTCAGATGAATCATTTAGATGAGTACTTGTTCCATGAGCATTGATATATAATGAATCATCAGATGTATATTTACCACCATCAAGAGCCTCTTTTATAGCTCTACTCTGTGTAGAACCATCAGGTCTAGGAGCAGTATAATGATTAGCATCATCAGTATTACCATAACCTACGATCTCAGCATAAATTTTAGCTCCACGTTTTACAGCTCTTTCATATTCTTCAACTATAACGATACCAGCACCTTCAGCGATTACGAAACCTGCTCTTCTTTTATCGAAAGGAATAGAAGCCTGAAGAGGATCTTCTGTACGAGTTAAAGCTTTACTATTAGCGAAACCACATATAGCTAAAGGAGTAAGTGCTGCTTCTGCACCACCTGCGATAATAGCATCTGCATAACCATGTTTAACTGCTCTGAATGCCTCACCTATAGAATGTGTTCCTGTAGAACAAGCTGTTACGATAGGTACACAAGGGCCTTGAGCATTATGTGCTATAGCGATATTACCTGAAGCCATATTAGAAATCATCATAGGAATAAATAAAGGCGAAGTCCATCTTGGTCCTTCTTTCTCTAATTTAACAGCTTCCTTAACGAAAGTCTGCATTCCACCAATACCAGAACCAACATAAACGCCAAGTTTTTCTGGGGCAATGTTTAAATCCCCTGCATCTGCCATAGCTTCATTAGCTGCAGCCATAGCGTATAATGCGAATGGATCATTTTTTCTAGCATCACCTGGTTTTATTCCATGTTCTGCAGGTTTAAAATCATTTATTTGTCCACCTACTTTAACTGGTAAATCAGTAGTGTCGAACGCAGTAATAGTTTTTATGCCACATACACCATTAACCATGTTATTCCACATAGTCTTCACATTACATCCTATTGGTGTTATAGCTCCAACACCTGTTATAACTACTCTTCTATCCATAATTTATTTTTTAATATTGTACATTTAGCATCCTGCATTATATTATCTATAATGTCGGATACTGGCAAGATATTTTTTATTAATCCTGCACTTTGCCCCGCCATAAAACTACCTTCATTTTCATTTCCTTCTAAAGCTCTTTTCAAAGCACCATTACTATATTTAAGATAACTATCTTCTGTAGTATCTGACTCTCTTTCAAGATGTGCTTGAGATATTTGGAAAGGACTTTTTAAAGATCTTACGGCATGACCAAATCTTCTACCAGCTACTAAAGTATCATACTCTTTCGCTGAAATAATTTTATTTTTATAATTTTCGTTAATATTACATTCCTTAGCACACAGAAAACGTGTACCTAATTGAACTCCTTGGGCTCCCAACATCAATGCTGCTGCTAAGCCCCTTCCATCAGATATTCCACCTGCAGCTACTACTGGTAATTTCACAGCATCTACTACATTAGGAATCAAAGATATTGTACCTATTTCTCCTATATGACCTCCAGATTCTTCTCCTTCAGCGACGATAACATCTGCTCCCATATCTTCCATTTTCTTAGCGACTTTAGAATTTGGGATTACAGAGATTATTTTAATTCCGGCATCTTTCCAGGTTTTCATAAATCTCATAGGATTTCCTGCACTTGTAACTATAATCGGAACTTTCTCATCTACGCATATATGAGCGACATCTTCCACTAATGGATGCATTAACATGATATTGACCCCAAAAGGCTTATCAGTTAATTTTTTACATTTTCTAATCTCATCCCTAACAGAATTTGCATCATTCATTATACATGTAATGACACCTAATCCTCCAGCATTAGACACAGAACTTGCTAATCTAGCATCTGCTATCCTCGCCATCGAACCTTGAATAATAGGATATTTAATCCCTAATATTTCTGTAAGTTGATTAGATTTCATAAATTTATTTAATTCGCCAATACTATAAATTACCACTCAAGCATACAAGCACCGGTAATAAAACCTGCACCAAAAGCACTGAATACTAATTTATCACCTTTTTCAATTTTGCCGTCTCTGATTAATTCATCTAATAGACAAGGAATACTAGCAGAAGAAGTATTTCCATATTTCTCAATATTATGTGGAAACTGTTCTGTAGTTTGGCCTAATTTCTTTCGAATATAATCAATAATTCTAATATTAGCTTGATGTAAAAGATAATATTTAATTTCATCTGGCTTATAACCAGCTTCTTCAACTACTTGTTTAATATCTCTAACTGATGTAGTAACAGCCATTTTAAAGACTTCCCTGCCATTCATAAATAAAGGTCCCCCTTCCTCTTTTTTAGTAATAAATGGGGTTGGTTGTAAGACTCTTTTTTGGAATAAAGCTGGTGTAGCACTTTTATTTGTTAATGCGAAACTTTTAAAATGATTTACTTCAGAACGAGTAAGTACTACTGCTCCTGATGCATCTCCGAAAAGAACACAATTTTCACGTTCTTTCCAACTTACCATTCTAGTAATTTCTTCAGCACATACTATTAATACATAATTCATTTTTGGCTTTGACAGAAAAAAAGAATTAGCGATATCAAGAGCATATTCAAAACCAGCACAAGCTCCATTAATATCAAGTGTTGGACAATAAGCTCCAATTTTACCCTCTACTATGCAACTTACTCCTGGAGTATCATATTCATTAACGGTTTTAGAACAGATGATATAATCTAAATCTTCAGATTTTACACCTGCAGCATCTAATGCTTTTTGAGAAGCCTCAGCTGCCATATCGACCATTTCTTCATCTGTAATCACTCTTCTTTCTTTTATACCAGTCCTAGTGGTAATCCACTCATCGCTAGTATCAAGAAACTCGGCAATCATATCGTTGGTTACCACTTTCTTAGGGTGTACAGATCCTGTTCCTATAATTTTCATATTTTTTACCTTTTTATTTAATAGTACAAGATGCGAAATTAATATAAAAGTGCTTAACAGCCAAACTTTCATATTTTTTCGCATCTTTTATATATAATCTAATGACTATTAATAGTGTTACATTTTAGTTAACACTCTATGTATAAGTCGTCTTTCTTCATCTTCTGACCTTTTTAAGATATATTCTGATTCAACAATTATACTATTTATCAAATTTTTATCTTTAATAGATTCAGAGTTAATTTTAACATTCATATAAGCACCTTTTATAGCAGTATTTGCACATAAAACACCTACGCCCGCATCACTTACAGAATTAATATTTCCTTTATCAATCAAGACCTCTGCTATTTCAAATAATTTATATGCCGTTTGCATAGTTTTAAATGGAATCTGAATAGCATAAAGCGTCGCTTCCTGAATAGCTTTTTTTCTATTCGTTTTTTCTATATCATTCTTTTTTGGTAATGAAAAAGCTGCTAATACTTTATTGAATGCTATGGTATCTTCATCTACTAAATGTGATAATTCATCCATTAACTCATGAGCTTTTTCAGCATATTCTGAGAAAAATTCCCACTTGTCATCCCATCCTCTTTTATGTGAAGACAAGTTGGCCACCATAGCACATAAAGAAGCTCCCAATGAAGCTACATATGCTGATACTGATCCTCCACCGGGTGCTGGTGATTCTGATGCTGTTTTCTCTGCGAAATCACGACATGTAAGATTAAGTAATTTTGGAGTTTGATTTCTATCTTCTAATATATACTCAATTACCTTTTTACGAGGCTCGAATGGACATAAATCGTCTAATCCCATTGATTTTACAGCTATTTTAATAATCTCAGATTCAGAGATTCCCACAGAGCGATGTTGCTTTTTAAGATAATATTTACCGGCATCTATAAGTACTCTTTTAGGTATTAAACCTATAATTTCACTTCCAGTAACTCTCAATCCTCTATTATTTGCTGCACGAGTCACTTCATCGAAAGCTATATGAACAGGTGTGACATTTATATCTGTTATATTCATCGATACTTGTGCTATGCCATACTCTTCGATAAACCACCCTATTGCCTTACATGATTTTAAAGTTCCTTTTTGCCATATTTCATGTCCGTTTTCATCTAGACAAACTGGTCCTTTCAGACTTCCACCTTCTCTTTTTTTCCTGCCTTTTTCCCTGACATCATTAGCTACGGCGAAAGCTCTTCTAGTAGAAGTAGTATTTAAATTAAAGTTTATAGCTACTAAAAAATCACGAGCTCCTATTACACTTAATCCACTCTTCGCTACATTTTCATTAAACTCTGATGGACCGAAATCAGGACGCCATTTTTCGGTGTTTATTTTTTCTGCAAGTCCTTCATATTCTCCTGATCTGCATGTTGCTAAGTTTCTTCTCTCAGGAGAAAATGCAGCATTTTCATAACAATATACAGGTATTCCCAGCTCACTTCCTACTCGCTTAGATAGAGTTCGTGCATATGATACACAGTCCTCCATAGTTACTCCAGATACTGGTACGATAGGACATACATCTGTAGCACCTATTCTCGGGTGTTCACCATGATGATGTCTCATGTCTATAAGTGTTGCAGCAGTTTTTATTGCCCTAAATGCTGCTTCTATTACTTGTTTTGGTTCTCCTACGAATGTCACTACCGTTCTATTAGTAGCATAACCAGGATCGACATTCATTAAAATTACTCCTTCTACACTCTCTACTGCATTTGTTATTTCTTTTATAATGGATTCATCGCGTCCCTCTGAGAAGTTAGGTACACATTCTATTAATTTCTTTTCCATAAAATCTATATTTCTATTCCGTTTATAAACATTTTTTCTATCAATGGTGTATTAAATGCATAAGGAAGATATTCAAAGGATGGTATGCGCTTGGTAATAAATAAATTAGCTTTCTTACCATGAGTTATACTTCCTAATATATCTTGAACATCCATTGCGAATGCTCCATTAATAGTAGTAGCATTTATAGTTTCTTCTGGTAGCATTCTCATTTTTATACATGCTAGCGACATTTCGAATTTCATATCCCCTGATGGGCATGAGCCAGGATTGTAATTTGAAGCTATAGCTAATGGGAGACCACTATCGATCATTTTCCTGGCATTGGCATATTTCATATTCATAAAAAATGTAGCTCCTGGTAATAGCACAGGTATTGTGTCTGAACCTTTTAATATTTTAATCTCTTCATCCCCTGCATACTCTAGATGATCTACACTTATAGCATTATTTTTCACTCCTACTTGTACTCCTCCACTACTCGCCATTTGATTTGCATGTACTTTTGGTCGTAAACCATATTTAGCTGCTGCCTCGAATATTCTATTAGTCTGGTCATAATTGAAGAAACCATCTTCACAGAAAACATCTACATAATCGGCTAACTTTTCGGCAGCCACTACTGGTAACATTTTCTTTATTACCTCATCAACGAAAGCATCTGTATCTCCAGAAAATCTAATAGGACATGCATGAGCTCCTAAAAATGTCGTTTTAACAGTCAGTGGAGTCTCTTCTTTGATTCTTCTAGCGACACGTAACATCTTAAGTTCATCTGACAAACGAAGTCCATATCCACTCTTTATCTCTACTGCACCTGTTCCGAAATGCATAATTTCCTTCACTCTTTCCAAAGCTTGATTATATAACTCCTTTTCAGAAGTTCTATGTAAAAGTTCTGCAGAATTTAATATTCCGCCTCCTCTACGAGCTATCTCTTTATATGTAAGTCCTCTTATTTTATCAGTAAATTCTTGTTCTCTACTTCCAGCGTAAATTAAATGAGTGTGAGAATCACAAAAAGCTGGGAAAACGAATTTTCCAGTAGCATCGATAATATCATCTGGTATATTTTTACCTAAAGCGAAATCGCTGATATTTTTATTATAATAACTCATTTTACCATAATCAGCTATTATTCCATCTTTAATAATCAAATACGCATTATCTACTATTGGCAATATACTCATTGCTTCTCCTGATATTGGTTTTTCAGGAGAATTAACTATCGTATTTATTAATCTTTTAATATTGATAATATTGATTTTCATATTATTTTAGGTTAAATGTCTCTATTTCTTAAAAACTGTACAGTATTAGCGATATGAATATACATAACTTGATCCTCCTCTATAAAAGGAACCATTTTACGATAGTCAGCTAAAAACTGCTCTAATATAGGAGAAGATTTAGCAGGTCTTCTAAATTCAATAGCTTGAGCTGCATTCATTAATTCGATAGCCAATATTCTCTCAAGATTATCCACTACCCTAAAGCACTTAGTAGCAGCATTAGCACCCATACTCACATGATCCTCCTGTCCTTGTGAAGAATCTATTGTATCCACACTAGAAGGAGTACAAAGTTGTTTATTTTGACTAACTATAGAGGCAGCTACATACTGTGGAATCATAAATCCCGAATTCAAACCTGGTTTAGCCACCAAAAAAGAAGGCAGCCCCCTACGTCCAGATATTAGTTGATAAGTTCTACGCTCTGCTATACTTCCTAATTCAGCTAGGGCAATGGCAGTAAAGTCGAGAGTTAGTGCTAATGGCTCGCCATGGAAGTTACCAGCAGAAATAATCAAATCCTCATCTGGCATTATCGTAGGATTATCTGTAGCACTATTTAATTCTATAATAAGCACATTCTTAACATAATCAAGAGTATCCTTACATGCCCCATGAACCTGTGGAACACACCTGAATGAATAAGGATCTTGTACATGAACTTTATCTCGCGTTATAAGTTCACTACCTTTTAGATAAGAACAAATAGCCTCAGCTGTCGCCATTTGACCTTTATGAGGTCTGACTAAATGTACATATTTATTAAATGGCTCTATTCTTCCATCATAAGCATCTAAAGATAAGGCTGCTATTTCATCCGCTAATTTAGAAAGATGAAATGACTTATTTAAAATCCAGAATTCATATGCTTGCATAAACTGAGTACCATTTAGTAAAGCTAATCCCTCCTTAGAGGCTAGAGTTAAAGGTTCCCATCCAAAATTCTTATTGATTTCCGCTGCTGGATATTTTTTCCCTTTATAATAAACCTCTCCTTTTCCTATAAGAGGCAGAGACATATTAGCCAAAGGAGCTAAATCTCCAGAAGCTCCAAGAGAACCTTGTTGGTAAACGACAGGATAAACACCATTGTTAAAAAAATCTATTAATCTAAGAACTGTTTCGAGTCTCGCGCCAGAATTGCCATAGGCTAAAGATTTTATTTTAAAAGCTAACATTAGCTTCACTATTTCTGAAGGCACTTCATCTCCTGTACCACAAGCATGAGACATTACTAGATTTTTCTGTAATTGAGATAGATCTTTTTCTCCTACTGACACATCACATAAAGAACCAAATCCAGTATTAATACCATAAATTGGTTCCTTCCTTTTCCTCAAAGAATCGTCAAGAAAATTTCTGCATTTAATAATTCTATCCTCGGCTTCTTTTCCTAAATGTAGGAAGCAGTCTTTTTTTAATAATACTTGAAATTCTTCAAAAGTATGATTAAAAACATCTAAATCAAAAGTATTCATATAAGTTATGTTTTGTAATAAAAATCAGGTTATCACTACAAATTTATAAATTATTTTATACTTTCTTCAAAAAATCTTAAGAATTTTGGGAATTTTGGATAGTCGATATTTGTATCTTTATAGATCTCAGTTTTCCTCACTTTTTGAGGAGATAAATCGAAACGTGTCTTCGGTCTTTCAGCTTCGCGCCACTCAAAACCTTTAAAAGTTCTATCACTTTCTTTGATTTTAAATATAGGATCAGCTTGACTTTTCACATTTTGAAGATAATAAATAGTCTGAACAGCATTATTTTTTATAACTGCAGTCATTATTTTAGCTTCTTTTGTATTAACAGTCGTCATTAAAGAATCTTCAGCTATATAAAACATAGCATTCACTCCACCTAAAGCATCAAATCTATATAAATCTCCATTATTAAAATAACCTATCATCTGTGGACTTTTAATCTGATGATAATATTTTTCTAATTCTTGAGAAGCTATAAATGCATTAGAGATAAACAATGCTTTCTTCAAGGATTTATTTTCCACTACTAACTGAACACTATCACTTGTTATTTGTGTCTTTACTTCATTCCAAAAAGCTGGTCTTCCATAAAGTCTAGCCATAGAATCTATACCAGTATATACCAAAGAATCACATATAAGTTGAGCATCATGTCTAAAGACTTTTACATTTGCATAAGCATCTATAAAATCTATCATCATAGTATCTTGAGCTAACTTTAAAGAATCCATACGTGCAAGAGAATCTGCGACTATTAAAGAATCAGCTTTTAACTTAGCTAATATAGCTAAAGAATCGACAGGAGCAGGGGGATTATGCTGAGCTAAAGAATCGATATTACTAATAGGCTTTTTATCTGGCTTATTAAGTTTTTTATTCTTCATATCCATACGACGTGGTGGATAATTAGCACCTAACTCTTCTTTATCTTGTTCTATTTTCTCTGCCTTAGACTTCTCCCTGACTTTTTTAACGGCATCTACATTAGAAAGTTCCCTTCTATTCAAAGCACTAACTATCAGTAATGAATCCACATTTTTTCTCATCTTCTGATAATAAATAATATGATCCGCAGATAAATATGTCGAATCTGCTACTCCTGTAGAATCATTAACTTCATAAGATATAATCATTGGATTCTTATCGAGTTCTATATAACGTGGATTATTTCTAAAATAAAGATAATCACTAAGCATCATAATCTTTTCTAGAGTATCATGAGCCTGTACATTATTATATAACTTAATCTCATTAGTATTTCTATAAAAATATAACTCGTTGGCCCAAGCCTCATTATCCTTAGAACGCATATATATATTTTTATTAAAATATACTATATTCTTATCACGATCATACCAACCTCCATCAGACCTAATATAATTACCATCTCTCCATGCTTGAGTATTTGAATAATAATTAGCTATATGTGAATCAGTATGATAAACTAAGGTGTCCGTTATAAAACGTAATGAATCATCATACATTTCTACGCTATCTCTAAAAACAAATTTATTTATTTTAGACAGATAATCGCCCTCATTGGATTCTATAACCCTACCATTTTTATCTCGCATAACTCCTCCTTTAAAAAAGGTAGCTATACTATCTTTAGTGTTATAATCCAAATGATTCGTTCTTAGAACATTATTATCTTTATCACGTAGTTGAACCACTTGACCTCGGAATAATGCTAAATCAGAATCAGGTAAATATTTTAATTTATCTCCTGTTAATTCGGTGTTCTGCTGCTCTATCTTCACATGTCCTAGAGCATCTATATAATTTTCTGCTACATTCCATAATGCTGAATCACAATACAGATATGTATTATTATGAAAAAAGCGAACGTGACCCACTATTTTTCTATATGCTACTTTATTTATTTCTACAAGTCTGAACTTGTCAGCTTTCTGTAATCTTACCAAGCTATCTTTATCTTCCTGTATAGCAGGTCTACTAACTCGAGATGAATCTGTAACCAGGGTATCAGATATTTGAATAGTATCCACATTGGATAATCCAACTGAAGTAGACGTCGATAAAGAATCTGGAGACGTCAGAAATATGCTTAAAAGCTGAAAAAATACTAAGCTAAAAAAGTTTACCATTATTTAATCCATCCACTACGTTTGAAGTTACAATTTTGGAATAAAGGATCTATAACTATATACGTAAGTGCTTGTTTTTCTTTAATAAATTTTTCGATAGCATCATTAGACTGTTTATTCTCAGCCATATTCTTTAACACATATAAATCCTTATCATAATTGGCTACATGTGAAGGGATTATCTCATCTAACTTGACTATTTTATAAAAGGTATTCCCATTTCTTCCCTCATTATCAGAAGATTGAAAAGGCTCAGAGATATCTCCTACTTTCATATCTTTTAATATAGCATAATCTGTAGGTTTTAATTTATCTTTTTCGAAAAAGATATCACCAGTTCTTTCATCGGCTACTTGACCTCCATCTGTACGAGTCTTGGTATCTTCAGAAAAATATCTTGCTGCATCATAGAATGTTAAACTATCTTCAGTTATAAGAGTTTTAATACTATCTAATTTAGCGAAAGCCTTCTTTCTATCCTCTTCTGTATATTTAGGTTTTAATAAGATATGTCTGACATCGAACATATCTCCATCTTTCTTTATCATCTTAATAAGATGGAAGCCATCAGGAGTCTCTACTATAGGAGAGACTTGACCAACTTTAAGAGACATAGCTGCATCAGAAAAAGCAGGCCAAAAAATAGATTTTGACGCCATTCCTAATTCTCCTCCCTTCATACTACTTCCAGGATCTTCAGAGTACAATGTAGCTAACATCTCGAATTTTTCACCATTCATAATCCTCTTTCTAAAATCAAGTAATTTAGCTTTAACAGCTAAACTTGCTTTCTTTCTATCAGGATAAATAGCTATTTGACTTATTTTATATTTAGTAGAAATTACTGGAAGGCTATCCTTTGGTAAAGATTTATAATATTTATACACCTCTTTTGGAGTCATTTCCTGAGCAGCTCCAGATACTTTTTGCTGCATTTGTTGAATAAGAAGTTGCTCTTTAATAGTAGTGCTCCATTCTTTTTTTAGCTGATACATATTTTTTCCAAAATATTTTTCAGCAGCCTTCTCTCCTCCTAATTGAGTTAATACATTATTTAATCTATCATCTAGAGATGCTTGTACCTGATCTGGATTAACATTCAAACTATCTAATCTGGCTTGTGTAAGAAAAAGTTTAGAAACAAGCATTTGTTCTAAAATTTCACATCGCAAATTTTGGTCAGAAACATAGCCATTAAACCTTCTCATCTGAACTTCAGACTCTATCTGTGATAGCTGCACCATATCAGCACCAATAAGTGCCACTGTTTTATCTACAAGACCATCATGATATACCTGTGCATTCACACTAGTAGAACAGATAATTAAAGCGACTACGATTAGAACTTTTTGTATGTATTTCATTATAAATTAATCTTTAAAAGATTTATTAAAATAGCCTTTATTAAAAACTTTATTTCGAATAAATCAGCAAATTATTGTTATCAATAGCATTATTAAGCAAATTTCTTTCCAAATCTAAAATTAATTGATGTTTTCTTCTACTAATTATAATTTCTTTTATCTTCTCGATATTATAATCAAAAGGAGAAATCTGCTTAGGGGCTATTCTATCGAAGATATAAACTAAATAATCATATCCTTCATCTTCTTTTTCAATATAATTTTTATTTCGAATTTCTTTTTCACATTCGCCTATCGTCATATCTAATTCCTTAGCTATTTGCTCCAAGGAAATCCATTTTCCATCAAAGATAGAATATTTATCAGCAGAATCATGACATACCTCTTCCAAATTTTGCAAATCTTCGTTAGTTTTAGCCTTATATAAAGACTTTACGACTTTTACATTAGGAGAACTACTTAATATCTTAATATATCTTGCTTTAATAATCGATACATCAGAAATAAAATTATCTTTATGAGCATTATAATAAGACTCACATTCTGCCGTTGTCACCAATGTATCTAAACGCTGCTTCACATATAATTCTTCGTAACGATAAACCAAAAGAGAAGATTTATATTCCTCAAGCTGTTTAGTAACATTCTTTTGATTCTTAGGAAGATGTTTATCTGCCACGTCTAATAAAAGATGCTTAGTAGCCCAAGAATTTATATACTCTTGTGTTAATCTAATACTATCTTCACTAGAAATATTTTTAGGTAATAATGACTCTACTTCTGATTTATAAAGTTTTTGCTTCCCAATACGAGCAATAATATCACTATCAAAAATTTTATCAGTGAACTTACAAGAAGATACTGAAAGAATAATCAATAATGATATTACTATTTGTTTTATATTGAACAATCTAAACATTTATAAAATGTAATTATTTAGTTTAGAATAATTATCTACTATAATTAGGAGCTTCGCGTGTAACCGTCACATCATGTGGATGAGACTCAGCTACACCTGCAGCAGTAACTCTAACAAATTTAGCCTTCTTTAAAACATCTAAAGTTCCAGCACCACAATATCCCATTCCTGCTTTTAATCCTCCGACTAGTTGATATACAACTTCTGACAATGTACCTTTATATGGAACTTGTGCTACAATTCCCTCTGGAACTAACTTTTTAACGTCATCTTCCATATCTTGGAAATATCTATCTTTAGAACCTTGTTGCATAGCATCTAAAGATCCCATACCTCTATATGATTTATATTTTCTTCCGTTTAAGATAATAGTCTCTCCTGGAGATTCCTCAACACCAGCAAGTAATGAACCAGCCATTATAGTATTAGCACCCGCTGCGAATGCCTTAACCATATCTCCTGAATATCTTATTCCTCCATCTGCTATAACAGGAACTCCTGTTCCTTTAAGAGCTTCAGAGGCCATCATGACAGCAGAAAGTTGTGGAACTCCCACTCCAGCTATGATTCTAGTAGTACATATAGATCCTGGGCCGATACCTACTTTAACAGCATCCACTCCACAATCAGCTAAAGCCTTAGCTCCTTCAGCTGTAGCTACATTTCCTGCTACTATTTGAATATTTGGAAAAGCTTTTCTTACTTTTTTGATAACATCAAGAACGAAAACAGAATGGCCATGCGCTGTATCGATACATAATACATCTGTGTCTACAGATATAAGTTTTGCGACTCTATCCATAACATCGCTTGTTACTCCGATAGCTGCCCCTACTAATAAACGACCTTTACCATCTTTACTTGCTATAGGATTATCTTTTATTTTCATGATATCCTTATAAGTAATAAGGCCTTCTAATTTACCATAATCATCTACGACTAATAGCTTCTCAATTTTATATTTTTTAAGAAGTTCAGTAGCAGCATTAACGTCAAATTTCGATTTCTTAGTAGTTATAAGATTATTAGCTGTCATTATCTCAGTAATAGGAGTTTTCATATTATCTTGAAACCTCAAATCACGATTAGTAACGATACCACATAGAGTTTTATTATCATCGATTACAGGAATACCTCCGATGTGATTCTCTTTCATAATCATAAGAGCATCTCCGATAGTAGCATTTACAGAAATGGTTATAGGATCATAGATCATTCCATTCTCAGCCCTTTTCACTCTTTTGATATTTTCCATCTGTTTTTCGAGAGGCATATTCTTATGAATAACGCCCATTCCTCCTGCTCTAGCCATAGCTATAGCCAACTCAGATTCTGTGACAGTATCCATCGCAGCCGAGATAATTGGTGTTCCAAGTTTTATGTCTCTTGTAAATTGAGTTGACACATCAACAGTCCTAGGCAAAACCTCAGAACGTGCTGGAATTAGTAAAACATCATCGAAAGTAAGACCTTCCGGTATAACTGAATTAGTTAATGTATTATTCATATTCGTCCTTTTGGCATGCAAATTTACATAAAAATTTCCAATTTCTTCTTTTTTTCGTACTTCAGTTAAACTTAATATCAAAAATACAGATTAAACGCCTTTAAATAGAACTTTTCTTAAATAATAATTATTGTCAATCGCTATTTTACTTACTTAAATTCTGTTTTAAAAGAACCATTGATGATAATGGAGCTAATTCTAGAGTATCACCTATTATGACTTTTTCGTCTGAGGTAATTTCATCAATATTAATTCCAGAGTTAGAATAAGATAATCCTTGGACATCTAAATAGACATCACCTTTATTGGTCATCTCTTTATATCTATTCCAGTCTTTAGAAGTGATTATATATTTATTATTAGAATTATTAATAATAACCATGATCTTTTGATTATCATTTAAATATCTAAAATAGACATATAAATTAGAATTACTAGGTGGAATAAAATGTATTAATCTTCCTTGATTTATAATTTCATTTCCATTCCAAGATTCATTTCCTAAAGTAGATTGGCGGAAGCCAAGTAGCTTTTTAGTATAAGTAAATAATTCATTCTCATCAGCAGACCTATCATCAGGATTATCAAACAAATTCAAAGAATCGCCTGACCATCCTCCTGGAAAATCCATACGCTCGGCAGGATCTCCTTTTTCACCACTCTTATTCTTAAACATAAATTCATCACCAGCATATAACTGAGGAATACCACGAGTAGTTAAAAGAACGGTCATAAGAATTTTCATTTTATCTACGCCAACACTATTGGCTATACGTTCAGTATCATGATTAGAGAAAAAGACTAAAAGGCTATTAGGATTAGCATAAGCATAATCTTCAGCTATAGTATTATAAACACGTTTAATCCCTTCATTCACCCATCCAGGATTATCATCATTTTCATTAATACCCCTTCTAAGAGCATTCATCAATGGGAAATCCATAACATTAGGTAAATGAGATGAATAACCATCATTATTTTTATGATCACCTTCCCAATATGCTACATCTAAAGGACTATTAACCCAACACTCTCCCACTATAGAAATATTTGGATATTCATTTAATATATCATCAGTCCATTTAGCCACTCCATCCTTATCACTATAAGGATAAGTATCCACTCTTAATCCATCAAGATTTGCATATTCGATCCACCATATAACATTCTGAGCTAAATATTGAACTACGAATGGATTAGTCAGATTCATATCTGGCATCTCTCTAGCGAACCAACCATTTACATTTCTATTCTTATCAAACCCACTAGCATGAGGATCAGACACTGAAGAAATAGAAAAATTAGATTGAGTAAACTCATCAAACTGTGAAATCCAATCTTCAAAAGGCAAATCCTTCATCCACCAATGAGCTGTTCCACAATGATTAACGACTACGTCCTGAATAAACTTCAAACCCTTCTCATGAGCCTCTTCGACTAAAGCCTTATAAGACTCATTCGTTCCCATACGAGGATCCACCTTATAATAATCAGCTATCGCATAACCATGATAAGAGCCACTAGGCTGATCATCCAATAGAATAGGTGTAGGCCAAATAGTAGTCGCTCCTAAATCTTTAATATAATCCAAATGTTTTCTTATACCCTCAAGATCACCACCATGACGACCTCCTATAATCTCACGGTTAGCATTCTCTGCTATTAAAGGCGACGAATCATTCTCAGGATTTCCATCAGCGAACCTATCAGGCATCAAAAGATAAATCACATCAGCAGAAGAATAACTTTTACGCTCAGCCGATCCCTCTCTTCTTTTTTTAAACTCATAATTAAAAGGCAATACCCTTCCATCTTTAGTCTTAATCTCAAAATGTTTTATCCCAGCACTCATACCAGGACTACACTTCAAATCAATAAACAAATAATTATCACTATCGGCGAAATGTACAGAACTAATCTTCATACCTTTTCTATCCAGCACTTTAACCTCACTACCTTTCAAATCTTTTCCATAAACCATCAAGGTTAAAGGCGTCTTCATATTAGTCCACCAAAAAGGCGGCTCTATCCTCTCAATATCATTTAACATATTCTTATTATTAAAGAAAAAACTATAGCCCCAAGCAGGAAGAGTAATAACCCTCGGAACATCAACAGACCCACCATCGACAGAAAACGTCACAGTAGAATCAGAGAAATTATACACGGCAATGAATCCATCGCCGTCAGAAGAATTATCCTCAACATTACTCTCTTCATTTTTTAAAACTCTTTCCATCGCGAAAATAGATTTCGGCGCAGAAGTTTTAAGAATCTTCATAGGCGCGCCCGTAGTCGGAGCATACATAGAAGGATGTTCATGACGCATCTTTATTAAAGTCTTATAAAAACTTCTAAAATCATATTTATCATCCCAGACGATAGGATCCTTCTTAAAAAATTCCAATCTATGCTTATTACCCACCTCTTGGCCACTATAAATCAACGGCATTCCAGGAACAGAAAATGTCAATGCAGCCATCTCTCTTGCCGCCTTAGCAAACACTTCGAACTCTGTACCATTCCAAGAGTTCTCGTCATGATTCGTAGTAAAATTCATGGCAATAGAAGAACTAGGAAATTTCTGTGCGTGTTTTTCGAAATAATTAACCAAATCAATAGTATTCTTTTTTCCTTTAACTATATCAGCTAATGTATGAAACAATTCCCATCCATAATAAGCATCGAAAGCATCTGTTAATAAAGCAGGATTCTCTGCTTCCCCTAAGAAAAACAGACCTTTCTTATATAACCTTAATTCATTCAAAGCATCATTCCAGAAATCAGTTGGGACCTCGCCAGCCACATCACATCTAAAACCATCAATATCACATTCATCTATCCAGAATTTCATAGAAGAAACCATTTCACGACGCATATCTTCGTTATCATAATCTAATTCAGCAGTATCCGTCCAATCAAAAGGAGTAGATATCTTACCATTTTTATCATGTAAATACCAGTCTGGATGATCTATAGTCCACTGATTATCTCGAGCTGTATGATTAGCTACCCAGTCTATCATAACCTTCATACCTAGACTATGCGCTTTATCAACGATACGTTTAAAATCTTCTATTGAACCATACTCAGGATTAATAGCTTTATAGTCTTTAACAGAATAATAGCTTCCTAGTTCTCCTTTTCTATCCTCTATTCCTATTGGGTTAATAGGCATAAACCATAATATATCTACACCTAGAGCGTGTAACTCATCTAGATGCGACTCGAAAGCTTTGAACGTACCTGCTTCTGTATATTGCCTTAGATTAACCTCATATATTACTGCAGATTGAGTCCAATCTGCATGTTTTACCTGCGATGCAGGTGCTGCGAATCCGAATAAAGTTGATAATAACATTATCAAAGGTATAATGGTCTTTTTCATATTATTATGTTTTTTAAATAATTATTTTACTTTCTATCAGAAATTACTTGCCTATAGGAGAGAGGGATTAACAAATCATTACTTATTCCTTGACTATTATATGCGAATACTCTTATATATGACCGTTTAAATTTTTTAGCATTTTGTGGCAATTCTATTTGAAAACTACCTTCGCTATTATATCTTAAGTAACGTGAATCAAGCAATGTGTTCTGCCAAAATACAAAATATGTGGCAGGAGCATTTTTAACTTTTACATTTATAACTGTAGCATTTTCTAGAGTTGACGATGTTATTAAAAAAGGAGCTAATGAATCTACTTGATTATTTCTATTTTCTATTAAGATGGTTCCTTTTTCTAAGTCTGAATAAATATCGATAGTAGTTATTCTTTTCTGATTCTTCTTCTTTATTAAAAGTAGTGTATCATTATTAAGTTTAGAAGTTTTAATCAAATTTATTCCAGTAGATTTTACTTTTATTTTTTTCTTTATATTGGGAAAATAATCTCTTAGAATAATTTGAGTAGTATCAGATGTCAACACACAAGGAGATACTAGTTTACTATTGTCGAATATTGGATTGTCTTCAACAGATTTAACACAACCTATAAATAAGCTACATGAAAGTCCTAGTAATATTATGCTTATATATAAATATCGTTTTTTCATATCTGGTTTTATAATTCAAATACGACGGACGAGTTAGCTCCTAATTGTATGGTCGTTTCATTATCCTCTTTTTTAATTTTAGCAGTACCAAGTAAACCTACAGCATCTTGTACATCATCTTTAGATGCTAAAGGTAAAGTAACAGTGCTATTACTAAGATTATGAATAACTAGCATAGTTTGATCATCTTTAGTCATATACCATGCTGCTACTGATGGGAAAGTACTTGAAGCATTCTCATTGTAAAGAGAATGTTTAGTCATTACACCTTCTGCTAAAGCTGGATATTCATTTCTAAGTTCAGAGAAATCTTTATATACATTTAAAATGGAATTTTCATCAGCCTCTTGTGATATCACTGAGCCTACAGTAGATTCTACACTTGAATCTATTTTATCAGTATAGGAAGTGACATAACTATCGCCCCAATACATTGGCTGACGTATATATTCATCTCCATTATCTTTAGTGCCAGTATATCCTAGTTCTTCTCCATAATATATATATGGCTGTCCTGGAGATGTTAAAAGGATGGCAGCTGCCTGTTTTTCTTTAGCTATAGAGCCACCCAAGGTAGATCCAGTTCGATTTTCATCATGATTGGAAAGTTTAGTAGCTTCTATATAATCTGTTCTTTGAGCCGCATATAAATCTTCATAGCTTAATATATCTTTGGCGAAATAGCATCCCAGGCTATTATTTAAAGCATATTGCAGTCTATACCAATAAGAAAATTCAAAAAATGCTGGTAATCCCTGGTAATAAGGAGCTACTTTATCAGCATCGGAAAGTACTTCTCCTACCATATATACATCATCACTATGTCCATTTTCTTTGTAAATAGTATTAATCGCATTATAGAATTTTTTTAAAAATCTAGGATTCTCATCTGATGTCTCATTATGATAGATGTGTTTTACTGCATCTAGTCTGAATCCATCGATACCTGCCTGGTACCATACCTTAGCAGCCTCAACGAGTTCTTTAAATGGCAATGAGTTCTCACATGTATCTACTGCTCCGTAATTTAAATCAGCGAAAGAAGACGTCCAGAAATGTGAATGATATTGATATGTATCTATTCCTGGGGTTAGTATATTGTATATATTATTCGAGTCAATATTATTATAAATGGTAAAAGGCTCTCCTAATTCTATGGCAGTATCATTATTTAAAGCTCCATATTTATTATTGTTGTTCCAGTCTGTGGTTGATGTTCGTATTAAAAATCCCCAACTTGAATTAAACTTCAATCTTAATCTATATGTATTATCGCTTATTTTGTAGAATTTTTTATAAATATCATCTCCGAAATATAAATATTTAGCTCCTTCTGTAGAGCTATCTGGGTTATCTTCATCTACTATATCTGTTTCTGTTACAGTTACGGTAGGTGCTGATGCATTGCTCCAGTCCAAAAGAAACTCATAAGTTTGCTCACCCTCCGAAGATGATGAAGTAGTGAACCATTGCCCTGAATCATATCCTGCAGCCCCTTCTGTTGCTATCATTGGTATTTTTCCATTTGCTATATCCGCGGCAGGATTATCAGAGAAAATATAATAGTCTCTATAGGGATTATCTACCGAAGAACTGGCATTTTTAAACCATTGATGTTGACTACTAGTATGATTCAGAACATAGTCCAAATAAATTTTGATGCCTTTAGCATGTGCAGCATCAACTAATCTTTTAAAATCATCCATAGTTCCATATTCAGGATTTACAGATGAATAATCTAAAACATCATATCCATGGTATGATGAGGCTGGATGTATTGGTGAGATCCAAATAGCACTAGCTCCTAATTCATCTATATAATCAAGTTTGTCTATCAAACCGTCTATATCTCCTGTCCCATCGCCATCTGAATCTGCGAAAGAATACATTAGCATTTGGTATGTGATATGTCCGCGTTTATTTTTATCCCAAGTGGGACAATTTACCTGCACATCTTCATATTGTGCAGGTTGTTCGTCTGTATTACCACCTCCGTCTGTCGAATCATTACCGTTCCCTGAATTTTTCGAGCAGGCAGACAAGGCGAAGATGATAAATAGCGCTTGTAAGAAAGTAAATATCTTGATTTTTTTTAACATGGATATGTTGCTTTATTTATTTAACTAAGGTAATAGTATATGGATTTGTACTCACATCTACAGTTATAGTGTATTCACCAGCTTCTGTTGGACCTGAGATATTATCTTCTCCATTCATTAGAAGATTACTAGTTCCATCACTTCCATAGCTATATGTCCAATCTTCATTATAACGAATCTTGAATGACCCTGAACCAGTAAAATTAGCTGTTCCTGTCCAAGTAGATGTACTAGAATCATAAGTTAGCTGAGCTTGATCTTCACCCCAACCACCTACTGCATCACCAATAAGGCCTAAGGTATTAATTTGAATCATCATTAATGTAGCATTTTTCTTGTCGACTATAACATCATAAAAGCCTGCTGGCATTTTTACGTTATCTCCTCCAAGAGTGGATGATGTTACTAAATTAGCCCCAGTTACGTATTCTGTAACTTCTATTGGACTGAAAGTAAAATCTTTATATTCTGGATGATTTACATCACCTGGCCAAGCTGGTTGTTCTATAAATTTATATTCAACATCTCCAGAGCCTACTGTTTCAAAGTCTATCATACCCTCATAGTAACCTTTCTGAATAGAAGATAATGGTATGGTTGGAGCCGTCGCTGGTGTCCAACTTTGATAAGATCCAGGAAGATAAATATATTCAGGATAATCTATAGCATAAGTCGTAATATTAATATTAACAGGGTCTGAATATAAGCCATCAGAATTTTCAGCAGAATAAGCTTGAACTTTAAAAGGAACTTCACTTGTTGCATTCTCAGGATATCCAGCAGCTATAACTAAATCATTTAATTTATCTAGATTAATAGTATAATTCATATCTGTCATCTCGCTTGCGATAAGAGACATTTCATCAGAATCATTTTTAACTATATATAAATTATATAAGACCTCTTCACCTAAATTTAATTTAGCAGCACTCCAGCTTAAAAGTAGAGTATCTCTTATAGCATTCGTTTTAGTAATAACTATATCTGTCACTTCTGCTTTACCAATAGGCATAATACCATCACCATCTGCATAAATATTAACAGATATTGGATCCGAAGAATATGTTATTCCATCATCACCCGCTACTGTTACGTATAAAGAAATCTGAAAAGATTCATTGTCTGGTATACTAGGAAAAGATTCTTCTAACTTAGCTTTAAGATCAATCTTTTTTATAGTATAATATGTAGTAGTACATGGAGCTATGAAGGTGGTATCACCCTCATAGACAGCCATTAAATTATAAGCAAGATTTTCACCTATAAAACGTGCTTTACTCCAATTAAAAGTAACATCTTCATTTTGAGTAGCTTCTGTAATCAGAATATCACTATGATTAGTCATAACAGGTGCAGTAGGTGCATCTGAGAATGTGTCTTCAGGATCTACATCACATGAAGCTAGAGACACAGCAGCTACTGCCATTATTAATAGATATTTTATATATTTCATAATCGTATATTTCTAAATTACTATTGTTTATTCATTACTAAAACCCAAGGGGTTCTATTAGTATATAAGGTAAATGTATAATCACCAGCTGAAGGTATTTTCATATTATCTCCTCCACTTATTTCAAATCCTCCATCGATTTCATCACTAGCCACTAGTGGTCCACCATAAGTTTCATCCCATTTACCATCCATTCTGATTTTAAACTCTCCATCTTCAGCGAAAGTTACTACATCAGTAGTCCAATAATTATTAGCTAAATCATATTTGAATACTAAGTCGCTAGCCCAACCATTAAATGAGCCCATAATACCTATCATAGAATACATTTTACAACTTATAGTTTTAGCATTCATATCAACGCTTATTTTAGCGATAGATCCATCAGTAATATCTACAGAGAAGTTACTATCTGACTGTTCAGGGTCTGGAAGAGTCCATGAAGGTGTAATAGCGTCAAAGCCTAAATCATTAGACCAACCAACTGCAGATAACAATTTGAAGTATGATATAGGATAATCTCCATTATCAGATGCTATTCCTATATCTATCAAGTTATCATAAACATTTGTTCCTCCACTAGTTTCCCAAAATTCATTAGGACTACCATCTCCATCCCATCCATCATAAGCTCCTGTCATATAGAATGTCTTTAATTGAGCTTTGAATGTAGATACATTAAATGTAATAAGATTAGATTTTAAAGTATCAGACTCTATGTCATAAATACTTGCAGCTACATAAACATTTATATCTGCATCTTCATTAGCTTTAACTCCTAATTGATTTACTATAATTCCATTAAAATCTTCTTTAGAGATTGTTAAAGAATTAGTAAAACTTTGACCTACAAGAGCTTCATTATCGCCCAATTTAGCCATAATATTATATTGAATTTGAATCGGAGCTCCAAAATCAGCATTATCCCACGTGAAAGTAATATCTTCAACTGCACTAGTATTTTGATCGATAATAACTGACTGCATAGGATCGATTACCGGAGCTACTAATTGATCGTCGGATGCTAACTGTGTCTTGTCTACATCTATTTCACAAGAAGCGAAAGTGAAGACAGCTACTAACATTAACATTGTATATTTTAAATATTTCATTTTATTTTAATTTGAAATTATATATTAATAACCTGGATTTTGTACTAAATTATCAGAATTAGCATTTATATCAGAAGTAAGGATTGGATATATAGTCTTATATGTTGGTAAATTTACTTTTCCATTCATAACCCCACCTTTAAGTGTCCATGGGAAGTTTATAGAAGTAAAATAACCATAACGTATAAGATCTGTTCTACGATGACCTTCCCACATAAGCTCTCTAGCTCTTTCATCAAGTAACCAATCTAAAGTTATATCAGAGGCAGCAGGAGTAGAAACACCTGCACGGTCTCTTAAAGCTTTAATATAAGATAAACCAGTAGCATCTACAGTTCCATCTTCTCTAACTTCAGCCTCAGCATAAATTAAATACATCTCAGCTAGACGACATAAAGGATAATCAGATGAAGAAAATGTACCATTTACTTCTGAAAGAGATACCACTGTACCATCAGATTTTAATGCATTAAATTTCCAGCAATACCATCCTGAAGCTGTAGTAGTATTATCAAACTCTTCTGTATTACCGATATTATAGAAGAAAGCTCGTTTATCACTATTTTCTCTATTATATCCAAAGCCACTGCTAGCACCCCAAACTACATCTTGTAGATTAAATCTTGATACATAATCATCAGCTACGTGATAACCATTCCAATTATCTGTACTAATCAAATCCACTCCAAATTCACTACCAATTCCTGAATTTGCATCTGAAGAAAGAGATGCATTCATTAGTGTAGTAGTACCACCATATGACTCTGTTTTATCTTTATCATAAGATACTCCGAAGATAAATTCATCATCAACAGCTCCATTAGTTGTATTATCTTGTTCAAATAATTCAGCATAATTATCATGTAATTTATAACCTGCATCTATAGCTTCTTTAGCTTGTGTCTTAGCATCTGCCCAACGAGGGGTTCCTGTATAAACTTCAGCATTCAAATACATACGAGCGAGTAATGCATGAGCAGCACCCTTGCTAACTCTAGGGAATTTAACTTCACCATAATTCTTCAATGCAGAATCATCACTTGTTAAATCTGTAAGCTCGGTTTCTAACCAATCAAAAAGATCTGCACGACTAATTTGTGAAGGATTTGCTCCTCCAATATTTTCAGGTGTAGCGAAAGGTGGATTGCCAAACAAATCCATCAAAGTATAATAGTATAATGCTCTATTAAATCTAGCTTCTGCTCTATAAGTATGAATATCATCCTCTAAGGCACTTTGACCTCTACCTGATAATTTAGCATCAGTAGTCTGAAGCAAATATTCATTACATAATGTAATTCCTTTCATACAACGAGTATATACAGAAATCGTAGCAGATACTTCAGTAGAAGTCCATTGATTATATTGAATAGCATTAACATAAGTATCGCTCCAAGGACATTTCAAAGCATCCGTTGACATCTCATTTAGTACCATATACATACGACATAGCTCACTCTGTCCAGCATCATCAACGGCGATATCAGAAGAACCAAAATCATTTTGGCTAACTAAAGCCCAATACCCATAGATATATGCTAATCCACTAAGATAACTATCCTGATCAGCATAAGCAGTTTCCGAAGTAGCATCATAATCATTTAATGGTAATGTATCCAAATCATTTGTACATGAGTTAAACACAAACATTAATGCAGCTACTAAAACGAATATATTTATTAATTTTCTCATTTTCTATTTAATTAAAATTTAATATTTAAACGAATAGTGTATAACCTAGGACGAGGGATAATATTTGAATCCACTCCATTTGAGTTTGTTATTTCTGGATCAAGTCCATCATATTTAGTTATAGTAAATACATTTTGAACAGAAGCACCTACTCTAAATCTTACAGCACTATTCTTAAGTCCGAATGAATAGCCTACATTTATATCATCTAATTTAAAGAATGATGCATCTTCTAAGAACATATCTGAATAATATTGATTAATATTAAAAGCATCTGTCCAACCTTCTACTAAATAATCTTTATTTAAGTTATCTAGATAACCTTTAGTATAAGCATCACTAAATGAAGTAGATGAAGTGGCCTTAACAGCATTTAAAACATAATTACCTAATGAACCATGAGCATTTAAACCTGCATCCCATTGTTTATATGAGAATTTAACATTCAATCCAAAATATGCATCTGGAGTAGGACTATATCCTGTGATATATCTATCAACATCTGTAATAAGTCCATCATCATTTCTATCGACTAGACCATTTTCTACAGCATTACCATTCGCATCATATAATTGTTCATATAAGTGGAAAGAATAAGGAGTATAATCAGTTCTATATAAAGAAGTATATCCACCTGTTCCAGTTAATCCGCCACCTGTCATTACTCCTAAATAATCATCAGAATCATTAGAAGTTAATTTCGTGATTTTAGTATCTTGGAAAGTTACATTAGCTCCAATACTTAAATTCATATCTTTAGTTTGAATAGGAATAACATTAAAAGATAATTCAAGTCCTTTATTCTCCATATCTCCTATATTGGAAATAACAGTATTACTAAAGTTAGATCCTAAAGATGTAGAAACATAGTTCAATAAATCAGAAGTTTTACGATAATAACCTTCTACTGTACCAGTTAATCTATCATTCCACAAACCGAAATCAAGACCTAAATTATATGTAGTAGTTGTCTCCCATTTTAAATTAGGATTATAAGCTTGAGGTGATAATGTTGATATATAACTACCATCAGCTCCTATAGGATAAGTCATAGTCAAAGAAGTAGATGACTGATATCTGGCTAAATATGGATAATAATCAGAACCTATATCTTGTTGTCCTGTTTCACCCCAACCAGCTCTCAATTTCATGCTAGATATAACTTTACTATCTTTTAAGAAATTTTCTTTTTCCATATTCCATGCAAATGCTGCAGAAGGGAATAATCCCCAACGATTATCATCACTAAATCTTGATGAAGCATCATCACGAAGAGTGAAAGTAAATAAATACTTAGAAGCGATAGAATAATTAGCTCTACCATAAAAAGAAAGTAAATAATATTCCTCTCTGTTTTTAGGTACTACTTGATACAAATCTTCTTCAAGACCTCTCTCTTCAGCATTAGTATATAATGTATTCTTATATCTTACATAGTTATGCTGCCATGAGTAACCACCCATAATATCGAAATGTTGTTTATTCGCGAAATCATGAGAATAATTCAAATAAGCCTCTAATAATGTATTAGCATTATAATTATTATAATCAGTATATAAATCATTAGCAATTCTCATAGCTGAAATAGAGCCTAATTTATTATATTTTTCTCCATCAGTTTCAGAAAGGTCATAACCAAGATTTACATGTGCTGTTAAATCTTCTAATCCATGAACATTATAATCTATCTGTAAATTACCAATAGACCTTTTCGATGTAGATTTATTAACATAATCATAAGATGATGATAAAGGATTTATTGAAGAAAGAGTATTAGCAGAGCCATCTGCATTTAACCAATTCCAATAGCCATTAGCTACTTCAGATTGGTCCCCTGTAAAATATTTAGCTTGAGTAGGATCAAAACTAAGAGCAGATCCCATAGGATTATTAGCCCAATTAGTCTTTTGATATATACCTTTAAAATTAAGATTTATTGTTAAATGGTCATCTAAGAATTTAGGAGCTAAATTAACACCTAGGTTAGTTCTTTTATTATCACCAACTTTAACAGTAGCTCCATCATAATTATAACCTAAAGATACACGATAAGGTAATTTTTCTTCAAAAGCTGTACCATAAACGCTTAAATTCTGATCAGTAGAAAAGCCTAATTCATAAACTTCATCTTGCCAATCTATACTATTCTCACCAAGTAAACTTTGTATTTTAGTATTATCAGGATAAGTTGTAGTTAAAAAATCTCTAAACTCATCACCATTCATAACATTATAGCCATCTGTATTCTGTTTTATAGAATAACTTGAACTATAACTTACTTGAGCACCTCTACCAGTACCTTTCTTAGTAGTTATGATAATCACACCATTAGATGCACGAGAACCATAAATAGCAGTAGCAGAAGCATCCTTTAATACTGTGTAAGATTCGATATCATCAGGATTAACTGTAGATAATGGATCAGCCATTCCAGCTCCACCATCACTCGTTACAGGAACACCATCGATAACGATTAGAGGATCATTACTTGCATTCAGAGAAGCAGCACCACGAATACGAATGGTAGCAGATTCACCAGGAGTTCCAGAAGCTGGAGTTACTAATAAACCTGAAACTTTACCCATAAGCATTTGACTAGGAGAAGTAACAGCACCTCTATTAATCTCATCTGTTTTAATGGCTACGATAGAACCTGTCATATCCGTCTTTTTCACAGTACCATAACCTATAACTACGACTTCATCAAGTAATTCTGAATCTTCATGTAGTACGATTTTAGAAGCTTGACTTGCGGCCACTTGGATAGTTTTATAGCCAATAAAGCTAACTTCTAACATAGAATTCTGAGAAGCTACATTTAGGACAAAAGTACCATCAACGTTCACAGATGTACCATTCTTTGTCCCGATTTCTAGAACCGATGCCCCGATTACTGACTCTCCGTTGATATCAACGACAGAACCTTTAACTTGATACTGCGCGAAAGCAGTACTAAGTGAAATAAAAGTAATGGACATCAAAATTGTAATCAATTTTTTCATATACTATAGTTTTATTGAAATTATTTAATTATTTATTTTTTTTCTACACATTCTTAATTGTATAGGATCGTCAACATCATCCACATACATAGAAGCGACAGCTGCTATTAATAGACACACTCCTGAAAATACAAGAGCATATATTGAGTGTCCTTTGTATAAATATTTTAACATTAATCCTCCTAATAAACCATTAAAGATTTGAGGAACAGTTATAAAGAAATTAAAGATTCCCATATATGTTCCCATTTTAGCGACAGGAATACTTCCAGAAAGGATAGAATAAGGCATAGCTAAAATGCTAGCCCACGCTATACCCACACCTACCATAGAAATAATCAACAATTGCGGATTTTTAAATACGAAAAAAGAAGCGAAACCAAGAGCACCCAACACTAAAGAAAGAGCATGAGTACCTTTTCTACTAATTTTATTAGCGATCGCTGGAAGGAAGAAAGCGAAAACTGCCGCTACTCCATTATAAATCCCCATTAAAACACCTACCCAATCTGCAGCATTACCATAAGCCACAGACTCATTATCAATAGTATTGTAACAATGTTCAGCCACAGCCGGTGTCATATAAACCCACATAGAAAACAATGCAAACCAAGAGAAAAATTGTACAATTCCTAACTGACGCATAGTTTTAGGAATTTTCCCTAAATCTTTTAAAATACCAAGCAGACCATCATCCTTCACTTTAGTTTTACTCTCGGGAGGATTCTCACTTGTAGTAAAGATAGTCCATAAAACGCAGAACAATAACATCGCCCCACCAATATAAAACGACCAAGCCACATTAGGGGCTACTCTACCCGTAGGAGCTATATTAGCTGCACCGAACCATTTAGTTATTATATAAGGCAATACGGAACCAAGTACTGCACCTATCCCGATAAGCGTTGTCTGCACAGCAAAACCCTTCGTTCTCTGCTCTGATGGTAATTTATCTGCTACTAACGCGCGGAAAGGCTCCATTGCCACGTTAAATGAAACATCCATTATCATAAATGTACCTACTGCTATCATCAAAGCCGATTTAAGAGTAGTGAAAGAACCAGCATGAGGCATAAGTATCAACATTAAACTAGATAATATAGCTCCGACCAAGAAATAAGGTCTTCTTCTTCCTAACCTACACCAAGTTCTATCGCTATAATGGCCTATTATAGGCTGCACTATCATGCCTGTTATAGGAGCAGCTAACCAAAAATAGGAAAGGCTGTCTAAATTAGCACCTAAAGACTGAAAGATTCGGCTTACATTTGCATTCTGCAAAGCATATCCACATTGAATTCCGAGAAACCCGAAACTCATATTAAAGATTTGCCAAAAATTCATTTTTTGATTCTTCATGAGGTATATTTATAATATGTTCTAGTTTTATAGTATTAAATTTAATAAAGAATACACTATATTTGTTACACATTCTGACGAATTCAAGAAAAAGAATGATGAATTGTAATATTTAAAGACTAAAATTTCAAGATAATGGATATACTAATCATAGAAGACGAAATCCCCGCACAGCAATTACTTATTAGATTAATAAAAAAGTATTTTTCTGATTTTAAAATCATAGGCAGTCTTGATTCAATAAGTAGCGCCTTAAAATGGCTAAAGCACAATCATGCAGACATCATATTCATGGATGTAGAATTATCAGACGGAAAATGTTTCGAGCTATTTAATAAAATAGAAATCAATTCTCCAGTTATAATAACTACAGCTTATGAACAATATGCACTAAATGCTTTCAAAGTCAAATGCATAGATTACCTATTAAAGCCTATCATGGACGAGGATTTCATAAAATCTGTAAATCGTTGTATCTCTTTCTGTAACAACAAGAGTAATTCTATAGAATCTACAGTCACAGTATCACCATCTTCGAAAAAGCAAATACAATACAAACAAAGATTTACTATTAATATAGGAGATCAGATAATAATAGTTAACACTAACGATATAGCATATTTTCTTTCTGAATCAAAAAGCTCATACATCGTTCTTAATAACAATAAGAAATATTTATGTGATGAAAGTCTTGACAGCATAGAAGAAGAACTTGACCCATCTATCTTTTTCAAACTTTCGAGAGGATGCATTACATCTGTTAACGCTATTTCAAATATATCCAAATACTTTAATTCCAGATTAAAAGTGACACTTCAACCAAGGACTAAAGAATCAATAATAGTATCACGTGCGCGAAGTCAAAATTTTCTTAAATGGATAGAAGGTAAAAACTGATAAATATAAACAAGGAGAGCAGCATTCTATAGAAGAATGCTGCTCTCTTAACTAAACAAATTAAATATTATGATTGCTACTTATTAAGTTTTTTAGAGATGACATTTAACATATCATCAACCATAGACTCAATATCCCAAATTGGGTTCCATCCCCATTCTTCACGGGCGCAAGTATCATCCATCTTGTTAGGCCAGGATTTCGCAATCATAGCTTTAACTGGATCGATCTTGTAATCAAAAGTAGCACTTGGGATTCTTTTTTTAATAACCTCAAATAATTCCCGAGGATTAAAACTCATACTAGCTATATTAAAACTATTTCTATGTACAAGTTTAGATGGGTCGGCATCTAATATTTGAGTAAAACTATTCAAAGCATCAGGCATATAAATCATATCCATATACTCATCTGCAGGAACTTCACAAGTATAATGTCCATTCTTAATAATTTCATAAAACACTTCCACCGCATAATCTGTAGTTCCTCCCCCAGGCAATGCTCCATTAGAAATGATACCAGGAAATCTAATACTTCTAGTATCTACTCCGAAACGCTTAAAATAATAATCGGATAACAATTCTCCAGACACTTTACACACACCATAAATAGTACATGGTCTCATAATCGTATCTTGAGGTGTATTATCTTTAGGAGTATTTGCACCAAAAGCACCTATAGAACTAGGAGTAAATAAAGTCGTATGATATTCTTTAGCTATTTCCAAAGAATTTATCAAAGCTCCCATATTAACATTCCAAGCTAGTTCTGGATTTTTTTCTCCCTTAGCACTCAAAAGAGCCACTAAATTATATATTACGTCAATATTATTATCATTAACTACTTCGGCATAAGCCTTAGCATCTAGGGCATCTATTTTCTTAGTAATAGAAAATTCAGATAACCTTTCTATATTTTCATTTTTTATATCAGCAGCTATAACATTATCTTCTCCATAATGTTTCTGAAGGTGTGGTATTAACTCCGTGCCAATTTGTCCTCCAGCTCCAATAACTAAAATGCGTTTCATATATTAAATTTAATAATTGTTAAACAAATTTATAAAAAAAAGTTAATTTGTAACTATTTTTATAGTAATTATTATAATTAATTACTAATAATGTCTATAAACAGAAATTATATAGCTATACTTATTTAATTCCTAAATTTAAGTATATTTGATTTTTATAATATTAGACATATGGAAATGAAATTACAAACTAAAATCAAATTTGATTCTCTAGAGAAAAAAATCAACTTTAATGATCAAATCATGTCTTTTGGATCCTGTTTTTCTGACGAGATAGGAAATAAACTAAAAGGATTAGGTTTCAATATTATTAATAATCCATTTGGAGTTCTTTATAATCCTATCTCCATCGCTCATTCTCTAGAATTTTGTAAGAGTAATAAAAAATTTAATGAAAAAGACATTATAATAAGAGACCCATATTCAAACACTCCTAGCTACACTAGCTTCTATCATCATGGATCCTTCGCTAGATATTCGCAAGAAGAATTTTTATCAAATGCTAATAATAAACTTACAATAGCTAAAACAGCATATAAAGACTCCAGTTTTTTTCTTATCACACTCGGCACATCTTGGGTATTCCGTCACATAGAATCTAATATTATAGTTTCTAATTGTCATAAACACCAAGCAAAAGAATTTATTAGAGAAAGATTAACCGTTAAACAAATAGTCACTATTTTAAGCCCCATAATAAAAGAATCTCTGACGAATAACTATGACACCACTCCTCAATGGATTTTCACAGTATCACCTATTCGACACTTAAAAGATGGGCTTCATGGCAATGAAATCTCTAAAGCCACTTTATTACTGGCCATTGAACAACTATGTGAAGAATTTAGCAATGTGCATTATTTTCCTTCATACGAAATCATGATGGATGAACTAAGAGACTATCGATTCTATAACGAAGATATGATACATCCCACACCTCAAGCTGTTAATTATATATGGGAAAATTTTAAGCAATACGCGATAAATCCTGATGAATTTCCCCGCATGAAAATAGCAGAGAAAAACATCAGGATAAACGCTCATAGACCAATAATGAAATAATTTATTGTTTATCTGTAATTGGAATAACTACAGGGTCTTTTTTAAATGTGAAGACAGCAGACATTTCACGTGGTCCATCTTTATATTGAATAGTCCATTTTGGCTGCTTAAGCCTTTTAACTATTTTTTCTGGAGTTGTTTTGTTAACAGCATAACGAATTCTTATTGAAGGAATATTATCATCATTAAGAACTACATACATACCTATAACAGAATCATCTTGAGACAACCAATTACTTAAATAAGGAAAATTCCTTGAAATAAATGGTTTTTCCAATTCTTTATCAGGATATTCTAAATATGCCTGTGGTTGATTCTTATATCTATCTACTTGTTTATGTATTTTACCATTTTGATCTTTAAATCTAAATTCGGCTTTAAAAGAATGGAACATATTTTCCAAGAAAGGACGTAGCGCTATAGAATCTATCTCAGGATCTATTCGAACAAAATCATATGATAAGTTATCAATTGTTTTAATTTTTCCAGTAGCATGAATTATAAAATTCAATGTATCTTGCTCACATATAGCTTTAAACTGGTCTTTTGTTATATGTTCACTAGGATCCATAAATACTTTTACATAAAGTGGACAACCAAAGATAGATTGCACACCATAAACTTTATAATCAGTATGTCTAAATTTAATACCAAACATGTTTAAATCAGAAGCTGCATTCATACCTTCTGTTCTGATAGTTACTATTTTAAGCATTTTCAAATCCATAGGAGGATCTTGAACTTTAAAAGAACTAGGAACAAACACTGCTTTACGTATTTCATTTTCTGTAGTAGAAGTAGGATCATAAGTAACAATAGCCTCATGATGTTTAACAAAAGTTTTAACACCATGTACACCATTAACTCTAGTTAATTTATTTTTAAAAGCTGTAGAGCTGCTGAAACATTTTACTGAAGTAAGCCCTACCATTTTAAATGTCTTTAAAGAATCTTTAGTATTACCTTGCATTTCTTCTATTCCCCATGACTCATCTATGGTTGGTATTTCTAAAGTATTGCCAATCCATAATGCACATGAGAAAAGTATAATAGCTATAATACCAGGTAACCATTTTCCCCATTTATTTTTAGTCATAGTTAAGGCTCCTGTATGGCAAGCTTCCACACATTCACCACATAGATTACAATCTACATCTTTCACTGTGTCCACTTTCATCATATCTATATTATATGGACATTTTTTGGCACATAAACTACAATTTGTACACGTATCATTATCGCGATTAACAGCTATAAATTTAGGAGAAAGAGGATGTTTGGCAAATACTTCGAGTATATAACCTGAAACACAAGCTATTAATAATAAATATAACCAAGGTACATTTATGCCTAGTAAAACAGTTAAAATTAAATAAATCCCGATTAATACTATAGTCCAAATTGTAAATTTAAATAAATTACTTATCGCACCAAGAGGACATATATATTTACACCAAAACATATCTACGAATAAACCTCCTAAAAATAGTAGAAAGAATGATATGCATGCCATCCAAACAGTTACATCAGGATTAAATCCTGAAGCTAATGCGTAATAAGGATCAAAATTTTTGCAAAATAATTCACTTGACGTCATAGTCATATAAAATGTCACAAATAATAATGCATATTTTAAAAGCCTTAAAACTCCATCTACAAATGAACCTCTAGATATAGTTATAGATTTAAGATGAAATTTAATACGAATTTTTCTCAATTGTTCATCTATTAGACCTACTGGACAAAAATAAGAACAAAATAGTTTGCCGAAAAAAATCACTCCTAATGTCAAAGCGACTCCCATCATAATTTGAACAGTAGTCATAGTACATGCCAGAGAACCACGAACTAGATATGTTGATAATGACTCCAAACCACCCATAGGACAATATGCCTCAGGGTCAGCTTGTTTATTGCCTAGAATGTGAAACAAAAAGGAAATAATAAGGACAAGGGTTCCCCATTGTAATACTGGTCTGAGCCAGTTAATAGATTTCTTACTCATAATAGTTTTTAGTAATTTTTATTGTAAATAATTGTGTGTATATGATTTTGTTAATCGATATGCATCTCATCGAATAGATAATCCATATGAGCATAATCTTTTAATATCCATAAAACATATCTAATATCCACATTAATACATTTGCAGTATTCAGGATGAAAATATTCTGATGAACTTAAAGACTCTTTATTGCCATCGAAAGCAAGACCTACCAACTGTCCATAAGCATTCATCACAGGACTACCAGAGTTTCCTCCAGTTATATCATTATTTGACATAAAATTTACATTTAAATCAGGAACAGTTTGAAGTAATTTTTCATAGTCCGGTTTTAAATGGAATTCATAATCATCTGGATCACTTTTTTCTAAAATCCCTTTTACTGTAGTAGTATAAGATAAATTTACAGCATCATAAGGATTAATACCACTAACTCTACCATAAGTCATTCTAAGAGTAGAATTCGCATCAGGATACTGAACTAAACCCCTACTCTTATTCATTTCATATATAGCATTGGTATATTCTGAAGATAAAGCACTTTTTGAAAACCCTAGTCTAAGTTTAACTTTATCTTTCTCCATATTCAAGGGTAATATACTTGTCGACTGAAACATCGCATATATAGGGTCATTATTATAATCATTTACAGAATGATTCTCTGACATCCATTTTTTAACAGATTTTTCATCTTTCATAAATGAATTATTATACATATAATCTGCTAACGAATCTAAATTACCATTAAATTTATTATATAAAGCTATACGCTGTTTACCCCAATTTGAGCGTGACATATGTTTAAAATAATAATGCACTACACTATTTAATAATTCTTTCTCGACTCTGAAATCTATTGTCTTTAAATCATTATTCACTCTTTTCACTATATCAGGAACATCATTAGCTTTAAATACAAAATCAGCAGTTTTTCCATCTTTCAGAAAACGTTTTAATGCTGAATTAAATCTTACTGACAACATAAAATAATATGATCCATTTATTATAGAAGATTTAAAATATGCTAGCTGTTTCTCTGATGCTTCACTTTCTGAATAGAATTCTTTTAAATCAGATAAAAGATTTCCATATAATTTAATTCTATCTGGACTTTGATTAATCCATTGTGCTAGTTCTTTCTCTTGTTGTTGTTTTAAATTAATAACATTATAACGATTACATTCAGTTACCTCTCCATCATGAAATTCTTGAGTATTACTCATATTAAAATACCTATCTGCATATTTTAATCTAATATTTGGATCTTTATTCATCCATTTATTCATTATTTCGAGAGTCTTTCCTCCTTGCCTGACTGAAATTGGATATTTTACATTCTCTTTAAAATTAACTTCAAATGAAGAATCATATCTTGAAGTTCTGCCTGGATATCCCATAACCATAGTAAAATCACCTTCTTTCACTCCTTTTGTAGATATGGTCAAAAACTTTTTAGGGATAAAAGGAATATTATTTTTAGAATACTCTGCTGGATTACCTTCTGGTGACATATAAATTCTATACATAGCGAAATCACCTTTATGTTGAGGCCAACTCCAGTTATCAGTTGCACCTCCAAAAGATCCTATCGAAACTGGTGGAGCTGCTACAAGCCTTATATCTTTATAAACATTATAATAAAACAAATAGTACTTTTCTCCATCCCACATATTCGCTAAACTTACGCTATACTTATCCGATTTATACTTTTTTTCTACTACGAAAGAAATTTTTCTAAAACTAGCATGATGATATATCTTTTTCAAAGAATCTTCTACTGATGTTACATAAGCTGTTACATCGATTACTTTTCGTAAGATATAAGCCTTTTTGTTAGGGATAGGAATTTCTTCAGAATTTTTCATAGCCCAAAATCCATCCTCCAAATAATTATGCTCTGGTGTACTTAAATCATGTACATCTGCATAAGCGCAGTGATGATTTGTTATTAATAGGCCTTTATTTGAGATAATACTGCCAGTACAAGCGAAATCTAACGCTACTATAGCATCACTTAATGATGCCTCTGTCTCATCATAAATAACATTTGCGGGAAGCTTTAAACCTGCAGCTTTCATGTTCTTCACTAAGCCTTTTTCCATTAGATTCACTAACCACATACCTTCATCGGCATAAGATAAAACAGGTTGTATTAAGCCAATAAGAATAAGAAAGTAGATTAAAAAGCGTTTCATACTATAATTTTTTATTAAATATTTTACAAATATAATAAGAATAACATAAAAAAAGCCCATTGTTTGCACAATGAGCTTTATTTTATAATATTTTTAAATATTATTCTGCTTTTTTGTCCTCTGCTTTAGGAGCTGCTTTTTTGTCCTCTGCTTTAGGAGCTGCTTTTTTAGCTGGAGCTTTCTTAGCTGCAGTTTTTTTAGCTGGAGCTTTTTTAGCTGGGGCTTTAGGAGCTTCCTCTTTAGCTGGAGCCTCAGTAGCTTCTGCTTTAGGAGCTGCTTCATTAGCTGGAGCAACTGTCTCTGCAGTCTTTTTACTACTTGACCTTCTTGAACGACGACGTGCAGGTTTATTCTCTGCCTTTGGAGTAGTTGATGAAAGAGCTGACTCGTTAAAATCAACAAGTTCAATTAATGCCATTTCAGCAGCATCTCCTACTCTAGTTCTTGTTCTTAGAATCCTTGTATACCCACCAGGACGATTTGCTACTTTAGGAGCTACAACTCTGAACATTTCTGTTACAGCATCTTTGCTTTTAAGATATGCAAACACTGTTCTACGTGAGTGTGTACTGTCATCTTTAGCTTTCGTAATTAGAGGCTCTACATATTTTCTTAAAGCTTTAGCTTTAGCAACAGTAGTCTCAATACGTTTATGCAATATTAATGACGAAGCCATATTTGATAACATCGCCTTACGATGTCCAGTTTTACGACCTAAATGATTAAATGACTTATTATGCCTCATTTTCTTCTGTTTTCTTTTTTACTTCAATGTTATATTTTGAAACATCAATCCCGAAATTCAATTTAACTTTTTCCATAAGAATATCTATTTCATTCATAGATTTCTTACCGAAATTTCTAAATCTTATAAGTTCGGATCTCTGATGGGAAACCAAATCAGCAAATGTTTCTATATTAGCTGCTTTCAAGCAGTTTAGAGCTCGTACTGAAAGTTCCATATCTGAAAGTTTCTTTAATAAAAGATGACGCATATGTAATGCTTCTTCATCAAGAACCTCAGATTTATCCTTTTCAGGAGCAATCTCTAGTGAAATTTTCTCGTCTGAGAATAACATTAGATGATGAATTAATATCTTAGCTGCTTCTGTCAATGCATCTTTTGGATGAATTGATCCATCAGTCTCTATCTCGAGAATTAATTTGTCATAATCTGTTTTCTGCTCAACACGGAAAGGTTCAATATAGTAATTAACATTCTTAATAGGAGTATAAATAGAATCAATAGGAATTGTATCTACTAATTCTGTATTAACCTGATTTTCTTCAGATGGAACATAACCTCTACCTTTGTTAATCGTCAATGAAATTACAATTTTCACTGTTGGTTCCATGGTACAGATATGTAAATCTGGGTTTAAGACTGAAAAATTACATAGATTTTTAGAAAGATCTCCAGCTGTAAATTCGTTTTTACCAGTTATAGTAGCAGTTACTTCTTCAGTATCCTGATCTTCTACTTCTTGTTTTAAACGAACTTGTTTAAGATTAAGAATAATATCAACTACACTTTCTATCACGCCTGGGATAACATCAAATTCGTGTTTAACCCCTTCTATTCTGATAGAAGTGATGGCAAATCCCTCCAACGAAGATAATAAGACACGACGTAATGCGTTTCCTATAGTTGTACCATATCCAGGTTCAAGAGGGCGGAACTCGAAACGACCGAATTTATCAGTAGCGTCGAGCATTATTACCTTATCAGGTTTTTGAAATGCTAAAATTGCCATATTATTATTAATTTTATTTAGAATATAACTCGACGATCAATTGTTCGTTGATATTTTCTGGTATTTCTGTTCTTTCTGGAATGTTTAAATATTTTCCAGTTTTCTGAGTATTATCCCATTCTAACCATGAATATTTTGAAACACTTCCTTGAGCTAAACTATTATCGATTATTTCAAGACTTTTTGATTTCTCACGTACACCTATAACATCTCCAGGTTTAACTGTAGCAGAAGGAACGTTACAAACGATACCATTCTTAGTTATATGACGATGAGATACTAACTGTCTTGCTGCTGCTCTTGTAGGAGCTATACCCATACGGTAAACGATATTATCTAATCTTGATTCAAGAAGGAATAATAAGTTTTCACCAGTTTGGCCTTTCATCTTGTTTGCTTTTTCGTAAAGATTACGGAATTGCTTTTCAAGAATACCATAGGTATATCTTACTTTTTGTTTCTCTGCTAACTGAGTACCATACTCAGTAGTTTTCTTACGTTTTTTTGCTAATCCATGTTGTCCTGGAGGATAATTTTTCTTTTCAAAGAATTTATCCGGTCCATAAATGGGTTCACCAAATTTGCGGGCTATTTTTGTTGTAGGCCCTATATATCTTGCCATTTTAAAACTTTTTTATCAATAAAATTAAACTCTACGACGACCTTTTGGACGACAACCATTATGTGGTAATGGAGTAACATCTATTATTTCCATTACTTCTATTCCAGATCCGTGAATTGAACGGATAGCAGATTCTCTTCCAGCTCCTGGTCCCTTCACATAAGCTTTAATCTTACGAAGACCTAAATCATAAGCTGCTTTTGCAGCATCGGCTGCAACTATTTGAGCTGCATAAGGAGTATTCTTTTTAGAACCTCTGAACCCCATCTTACCAGCAGATGACCAACTTATAGCTTGACCTAAGTTATTAGTTAAGGTAACTATCACGTTGTTAAATGTTGATGAGATATGAGCTTCCCCTATAGCTTCAACTTTTACAACCTTCTTCTTATTTGTTGTTCCTGATTTTTTTGCCATAATTAGCTTCTATTATTTAGTTGCTTTTTTCTTGTTAGCTACAGTTTTCTTTCTTCCTTTTCTAGTACGAGCATTATTCTTAGTGCTCTGTCCTCTAACTGGAAGACCATTACGATGACGAATACCTCTGTAACATCCTATGTCCATAAGACGTTTGATGTTCATTTGGACAGATGAACGAAGTTCTCCTTCAATTTTGTACTCGCTAGCAATTTTTTCACGAATTGCAGCTATTTGATCGTCATTCCAATCCTGAACTTTGATAGAATAATCGATTCCACAATCGGTTAATATCTTGTGAGCAGAACTGAGACCAATTCCGAAGATATAAGTTAAACTTATATCTCCTCTTTTATTATTTGGTAAATCTACACCGGCTATACGTGCCATATTTTATTTTTTACTTTATTGTTAAACAAATTAAAAATTACCCTTGGCGCATTTTAAATTTAGGATTTTTTTTACATATAATATAGACACGACCTTTGCGTCTAACTACTTTACAATCCTCGCTACGCTTCTTAACGGATGCTTTTACTTTCATTTGTGTTATATATTAGTTATTTATATCTGAAAGAAATTCTTCCTTTTGTCAAATCATAAGGGGACATTTCCACCTTAACACGATCTCCAGGTAGAATACGAATATAATGCATTCTCATTTTGCCTGAAATATGTGCTATTATCACATGTCCACTATCTAATTCAACTTTGAACATCGCATTTGATAATGATTCAATAATAGTACCATCTTTCTCTATTGCATTTTGTTTTGGCATCTTTTTTCTCCCTATAATTATTATTTAATGTTTTCGATAAATTTAAATGTTGATAGAATATCGGGCTTTCCTTTAGTTATATGAACAGTTAATTCGAAATGCGCTGCATTTGTTTTATCGATAGTACTTACTGACCAACCATTTTCATGTAGGTAAATAGATTTATCTCCATAACAAATCATTGGTTCAATACATATTACCATACCGTCAACTAACTTTTTTCCACGTCCTTTCGATCCATAATTTGGTACATCAGGAGCTTCATGCATATCTGCTCCACATCCATGACCTACCATTTCTCTTACTACTGAAAAACCATTTTTCTCGCAGTAAGACTGAATCGCATATCCTATGTCTCCAGTTCTATTACCTTCGACTGCTTGCTCTATCCCTAAATATAATGATTCTTTTGTTACTTTCAATAACTTGGCTGTTCCTTCATCTACTTTTCCTACAGGAAATGTATAAGCAGAATCGCCATAATAACCTTTATATAAAGTTCCAGTATCCACAGATACGATATCACCTTCTTTTAATTTATAATCTGAAGGAAAACCATGTACTACTACATCATTTACGGACAGACATAATGAATAAGGAAATCCACCATAACCGAGAAAACCAGGTTCGGCTCCCATATCTCGAATATAAGTTTCAGCAATTTTATCTAATTCCTTAGTTGTTACACCAGGAACTATATGTTTGCCAACTTCTGCTAAAGTTTTGGAAGTCATAATCGCATTCTCCCGTAGGATCTCGATCTCTTCTTCGGTTTTTAATATTACTTTCATTTAATTTTTATCAATTACATACCTGAACGGCCTTTAAGTCGTCCTGTTTTAGTCAAACCGTCGTAGTGGCGCATTAACAGATAACTCTCTATCTGTTGAAGCGTATCTAATACTACTCCTACTAGAATAAGTAATGAAGTTCCACCGAAAAACTGTGCGAACTGATTATTTACTCCTAACATAACAGCAAATGCCGGTATTATCGCGATGATTGCCAAGAAAATTGAACCTGGCAAGGTAATACGTGACATAATTGCATCTAAATAGTCTTTAGTTTTCTTTCCTGGTTTAACGCCTGGAATGAAACCTCCATTCCTTTTCATTTCTTCTGCCATCATAGATGGATTAACTGTTACTGCTGTATAAAAATACGTGAACAGAATAACCATGAAAGCGAAAGTGAAATTATACCAAAATCCGGTAAAGTCGCTAAATACAGCAGCTATACCTCTGGTAGCATTAAATCCTGAAAGAAGCAATGGAAACATCATCATAGCCTGAGCGAAGATAATTGGCATCACACCTGCTGCGTTTATCTTCAATGGGATATATTGACGAACACCACCATATTGTTTATTACCAACTACTCTTTTAGCATATTGTACAGGAACTTTACGTTGTCCTTGTACTAATGCGATAGCAATAATAAAAATAAAGAACCAAATTATAAGTTCAATGACTAACATTAATAGTCCGCCATTGGCCTGTGCAAATCTGGAACCTACTTCTGCCGCTAAAGCAAAAGGTAGTCGTGCAATAATACCAACCATGATAATTAAAGAAATACCATTACCTAAGCCGCGATCGGTAATTCTTTCTCCTAACCACATAATAAACATTGATCCTCCTAGAAGGACTATTGTCGCAAATACATTAAAAGCAAAACCTGGAATTTGGAAGGCTGCTGCTGGTAATTGCGAATGTAAATTCGTTATATAGGCTGGACCTTGAAGTAACAATATAATAATTGTTAGGACACGTGTCCATTGATCCATCTTTCTTCTTCCGCTCTCTCCCTCTCTTTGCATACGTTGAAAAAATGGAACCATAACTCCTAAAAGTTGAATAACTATAGATGCTGAGATGTAAGGCATTACACCAAGAGCAAATATGGAAGCATTTCCGAAGGCACCTCCGGAAAACATATTCAACAAACCTAGAAGGCCTGATGAAGTTTGACTCGTCAAGTTTTGAAGCTGCGAAGGATCAATACCTGGCATCACTACAAAACTTCCTAGTCTATAAACTAGGAGTAATAGTAATGTATACCAGATTCTTTTCCTTAGCTCTTCAATTTTGAAGATGTTTCTTATGGTTTCAAAAAGTTTTTTCATTAGTTTAAAGTGTTATCGCTTTTCCACCTAATTTTTCTATTTCTTCAGCTGCTTTTTTTGAAAAAGCATCTGCAGATACTTCTAATTTTGCTTTAAGCTCACCATTTCCTAATACTTTAACTTTATCAGTCTTAGAAACAACTCCTGCTTCCATTAAAACATCAAAGTTAATTACAGAAACTTTACGAGTTTCGAAAATATATTGAAGAGTAGAAAGGTTTACAGCTCTATACTCAACTCTGTTTGGATTATGAAATCCAAATTTTGGAAGACGTCTTTGAATAGGCATTTGACCACCTTCGAAGCCTAGTTTGCTGGAATATCCAGAACGAGACTGAGCTCCTTTGTGACCACGGGTAGATTGACCTCCTCTAGTTGATCCTTCACCCCTACCTAGTCTTTTTTCTCTTCCAATTGAACCCTTTGCGGGCGATAAATTATTAAGTTTCATTTATTCAATTCTCCTTTAATTTTCTTCTACATTAACTAGATGTAAAACTTTATCAATCATACCCTTGGTAATAGGATTAAGTTCTACTTCCACTGTCTGATGCATACGATGTAATCCAAGAGAAATTAAATTAGCTTTTTGTCTCTTAGTAGCACCGTTAGCGCTTTTTGTTTGAGTTACTTTTATTTTTGCCATTTTAATATCTCCTTAACCGTTAAATACTCTACTCATTGGGATTCCACGTGTACCAGCGATTGTATAAGCATCACGCATCATGCTAAGTGCACTGATTGTAGCTTTTACTAAATTGTGAGGATTAGAAGAGCCTTTACTCTTAGCCAATATATCACGAATTCCTACTGATTCAAATACTACACGCATAGCACCTCCTGCGATAACTCCAGATCCTGGAGCAGCTGGTCTCATGAATACTTTAGCTCCACCATATTTAGCAGTTTGTTCATGAGGAATAGTTTTCTTATCTAAAGGCACCCTTATAAGGTTCTTTTTAGCATCTTCTATACCTTTTTGTATAGCAGTTGTTACTTCGTTAGCCTTACCAAGACCATAACCAACAACACCATTTTCATCTCCTACGACAACTATTGCCGAAAAGCTGAAGTGACGTCCACCTTTAGTTACTTTGGTAACCCTTTGGATAGAAACCAATCTATCTTTTAATTCAAGATCAGTTGTTTTTACTTTTTTTACATTTATATCTGTCATAGTCTTCTAGAATTTTAAACCGCCTTCACGAGCAGCATCTGCTAAACTTTTAATTCTTCCGTGATATAGGTAACCTCCACGATCGAAAGCGATTGTAGATATTCCTTTAGCAACAGCTCTTTCTGCAGCTAATTTACCAACATAAGCAGCTATTTCTATACCATTTTTACCTTTTAAATCTTCTTGTATTGATTTCTCTGTAGAAGAAGCTGATGCTAATGTTACTCCATTTACATCATCGATAAATTGTACATAAATTTGTTTATTACTTCTGTAAACCGCCATTCTTGGCTGTTCAGCTGTTCCATTAACCACCTTACGGATACGGTAACGGATTCTTTGTCTTCTTTGTATTTTACTAATAGCCATAAAATCTTCTCCTTATTATTTAGCTGACGCTGATTTACCTGCTTTTCTTCGTAATTGTTCGCCAACGAATCTAACACCTTTACCTTTATATGGTTCTGGTTTACGTAGTGAACGAATCTTAGCAGCTACTGCACCGATTAATTGCTTATCATAACTCTTTAGAATTAATACAGGATTTTGTCCTTTCTTAACTTGAGGAGCTTCTGCTGTAATCTCTGCTGGTAGCATAAAATGAATATCATGTGAGAATCCAAGGTTAAATATTAATAATTGACCTTTCGCTTCAACACGAAAACCTACACCAACAAGTTCTTGTTTAGTAGTATATCCCTCTGATACTCCTACAACCATATTATGAATTAATGAACGGTAAAGTCCATGCATTGATCTATGACGTGGAGAATCGGTAGGTCTTTCTACCTTTAATATATTTCCCTCTACAGATACCTTAAGATCAGAATCTACTTTCTGACTTAATTCTCCTAGTGGTCCTTTAACCTTTACCACATTATCATTACCGATTGTTACGGTAACTCCTTTAGGTAGGTTTACAGGTAATTTTCCAATTCTTGACATTGTTATCTATTTTTTTATTAATAAATATAACATAAAACTTCACCACCGACGTTAAGATCTTTAGCTTCTTTTTCAGTAATAATACCTTTTGAAGTAGAGATAATAGCGATTCCAAGTCCATTAAGAACTCTTGGTAGCTCATTTGTATTTACGTATTTTCTTAAACCCGGTTTACTTATACGAGTAATTTTTGTGATAGCAGGTTTCTTAGTATCAGGATGATATTTAAGAGCTACTTTGATGGTGTCACATGGACTACCTTCTACGACTTTATAACTTAGAATGTAACCTTTCTCGTGAAGAATTCTAGTCATTTCCTTTTTCATGTTTGAAGAAGGAATTTCTACAACTCTACGACCAGCTAAGTATGCATTTCTGATTCTAGTTAAAAAATCTGAAATTGGATCAGTCATTTTAATTTTTTTTTAAATAATATCGACGTTTGCACGCCCGATATCCAATGTTAATAATTTATATTCTTTAGTATTTCTACCAACTTGCCTTTTTAACTCCTGGTATTAAACCATTACTAGCCATTTCTCTGAATTGGATACGACTAATACCAAATGTACGCATATAACCTTTTGGACGTCCAGTTATTGAACAACGATTATGCTTACGAACAGGACTTGAATTTTTAGGAAGTTTATCTAAACCAGCCCAATCTCCAGCTGCTTTTAATTCCTCGCGTTTTTTAGCGTATTTGGCACATAACTTTGCGCGTTTAACTTCGCGTGCCTTCATTGATTCTTTTGCCATATAATATCTTTATTTATTTTTTTTAGTCTTAAAAGGCAATCCAAATTCCTGTAATAGAGCATGAGCTTCTTCATCACTAGAGGTTGAAGTTACGAAAGTAATCTCCATACCCATCATTTTGCTTACTTCATCAATGTTGATTTCAGGGAAAATAATTTGCTCTTGAACTCCAAGAGTATAATTACCTCTACCATCAAATTTCTCATTGATACCTTTAAAATCTCTAATACGAGGAAGAGAAACAGATATAAGTCTCTCTAAAAATTCGTACATTTTAGTTCTACGTAAAGTTACTTTAACACCAATTGGCATTCCTTTACGTAATTTAAAGTTTGAAATATCTTTTTTAGAATAAGTAACAACTGCTTTTTGACCTGTTATCATAGTCAATTCAGATTGTGCTACATCTACTAATTTTTTATCTCCAGTCGCTACTCCTAAACCTTGATTGATAGTAATCTTCTCAAGTTTTGGAACTTGCATAACTGATTTAAAATTGAATTGTTTCATCAATTTTGCAGATATTTCATCTTTATATTTCTTCTGTAGAGAAGGCACATAACCTTTCATATCAACGAAGATTTCTTTACTTTCTGATTTATTTGCTTTTGCCATTATTTAATCTCCTCTCCAGATTTTTTTGCATAACGTACCATTTTTCCTTTCTCATTAAGGCGTCTACCAATTCTAGTAGGACCTCCCTCAGAAGGATCAACAACTTGCAGGTTAGAAATGTGAATGCCTGCTTCTTTCTTAATTATACCACCTTGAGGATTTTCAGCATTTGGTTTAGTATGTTTACTAACCATATTTACCTCCTCTACAATGGCACGATTCTTCTTAGTATCAACAGCTAAAACTTTTCCAGTTTTACCTTTATCGTTTCCGGCGTTTACATAAACTGTATCACCTTTCTTTATATGTAATTTCTTATTCATTTCAGTAAACTTTTATAATACCTCTGGTGCTAAAGATACGATCTTCATAAAGTTTTCACGTAACTCTCTAGCTACTGGGCCAAAGATACGCGTTCCGCGAATTTCACCTTGATTATCTAATAACACGCAAGCATTATCATCAAAACGAATATATGATCCATCAGCACGACGGATTTCTTTTTTTGTTCGAACAATTACTGCTTTAGACACTGTTCCTTTTTTAGCGTCACCACCAGGTATTGCACTTTTAACGGCAACAACGATTTTGTCACCTACAGCTGCATAACGACGACGTGTACCGCCTAATACTCGGATACAAAGGACTTCCTTAGCTCCGCTATTATCAGCTACTTGTAAACGTGATTCTTGTTGTATCATTGTTATTTAACTTTTTCTACAATTTCTACTAATCTCCAGCATTTAGACTTGCTCAATGGGCGAGTTTCCATAATGCGGACTGTATCTCCTTCGCTGCACTCATTCTTTTCATCGTGAGCTACGAATTTCGTGGTTTTATTTACGAATTTACCGTAAATAGGGTGTTTCTCTTTAATATTAACAGAAACAACAATGGTTTTATCCATTTTATTACTTACCACTAAACCTACTCTTTCTTTGCGTAAATTTCTTTCCATAACTATGTTATTTCTCGCTGTTCTCTGCTTGTGCAAGAACTGTTATCATTTTAGCAATATCTCTTCTTTTCTTCTTAATTTGAGAAAGATCCTCTAATGGAGATATAGCGTGATTAATTTTCATCGAATTCAAAGCTGCTTTCTCAGCTGGGATACGTTCGCGTAGGTCATTTATTGCCATTTCGCGGATTTCACTTGTTTTCATTTATTCTCCTTATTAATTAATCTTCTTCATAATCTCTACGTACTACAAATTTTGTAGTTACTGGCAGTTTTTGGGCTCCAAGACGAAGGGCTTCTTTAGCTATGTCTAATGGAACTCCTTCAATCTCTACTAACATACGTCCAGGAGTAACCGGAGCAACGAATCCCTCTGGATTACCTTTTCCTTTACCCATACGTACCTCAGCAGGCTTTCTTGTGAAAGGTTTGTCAGGGAATACTCTTATCCAAATCTTTCCTTCACGTTTCATGTGACGAACGATCGCCTGACGTGCAGCCTCAATTTGTTGACCTGTTAACCAACATGGTTCCAGTGTCTTGATTCCGAAAGATCCAAAAGATAATTGTGTACCTCTACCGGCATTACCTTTCATACGACCTTTTTGCTGCCTTCTAAACTTTGTTTTTTTTGGTTGTAACATTGTTATACAGTTTTAACTATTTTCAATATCTTAAAGTTCTGTTCTCCAGGCCTTTAGATATATTTGTCTCTAAAGACGGAGTGCAAAGGTATAAAAAATATTTAATATACAAACTTTTTTTATTAAAAAAATTCACTTTTTGACAGGACTTTTTAATATTCAACTTATAATCTCTCAATGAGTTACGAATATTAAACATTTTCTAAAAAGTGCATTTTCGACACGAATACGGAAATTTTTTTTTTATATCTTTACCAGGCAATATGAAAAGAAGATACATATACATATTATTTATGGCAATGTTAAGTTTGTCGTCGCAGGGACATTCGTTGTTAGCCCATGCTAATGCAAGAGAACTCAGCTCTATATCCTACTACTCCAACTACGACAGATATACATCAAGCCAAAGCACCATTGCCATAGATACTACAGAAAGTGTCATGAAATTTTTTATAGCTAACGGAGATACTATATTCATAGATGAATTAGTCCCAGCTGTAGTTTATAATAAACCTAGAGGAAGACAAAATAGAGAATGGAGACGTTATTATAAATTAGTATATAACTTCGGCAAAGCCTACCCCTACGCTCTATTAGCGAAACAGGAAATGAAAGGAACAGATGAATATATCGCTAAACATAATCTAAAGGGAAGGGAGAAAGAAAAATATGTAAAGTCTTTAGAGATTAAACTTTTTCATAAATTTGAAAAACCATTGCGACATTTTTCTTTCTCGCAAGGTCATTTATTATTAAGATTAATAGATCGCGAATTAGGTATGACTCCTTATTATTTAATAAAGAGTTATGAGAATGGAGTTACCGCTGCTTTCTGGCAAGGAGTCGCGAAAATATTCAAGTCTGACATGAAAAAGCCTTATGATAAATTTGGGATAGACAAGCCAACTGAGGAATTAGTACAAATCTATCAAGCTGGAAATTTCAACTATTTATATTATAGTATATTTGGAAAGTTCCCCCCGGAACCTGTAGAAAGAGCTGAGGATGATTATCCTCAAAAACTTAAACCCTGGCCTTCAGCTAAATAAAATATTACAGAGTGTGAAAAGTTAATTCTTTAGTAGAGTTATCATAAATACCATACTCACAGTTTCCTGCCCAAAAACCTAAGATGTTAAATTGAGCTCCTGATTGTAATTTTATATGAGTTGGCACGTGAAAATGGCCAAAAATAAAATAATCATATTCATTTTGATGTTCTAAACTATAACGATAAGCTCCTTTTTCTTCAAGATTAAATACATATTTCTTTTTAGAGTTTAATTTTTTCTTTCTAGAATGATATGCCCAGGCATATCCAAAACCTAATGACCATCGTGGATGAAGGCTACTATAAAGGATTTGTGCGAATCTATTTCTAAAAATAGCACACATCATTTTATAGCCAAAGTTGTTATTGCCAAGTCTATCTCCATGACCTACTAAGAAACGTTTATCTCCTATTTTAAACTTAATAGATGAATCTACTACTATCATTCCTACTTCTTCTTGAAAATAAGAATAAGTCCAAACATCGTGATTCCCATTTAGATAATAAATTTTTAAACCATTATCTGCTAATTCTGCTAACTTCCCTAACACACGAGTATAATCACGAGGAATCACGTATTTATGCTCATACCAGAAATCAAAAATATCACCAAGAAGATACAGAGCTGCTGCATCGCTTGAAATGCTATTAAGAAACCTAAGGAATTTCTTTTCTATATCTTTAGGACCTCCTGAATGAGCCCCTAAATGTACATCTGATACGAAATAGTACTTCATATGAAATATTTTCTAAAATCCTGTTATATAATTATTTAAGCATCTACCATATTGTCAATGTTATACTAAGTAAACCTGCTATAAGACAATAAACCGCGAAATAAGTTAATTTAGCTTTTTTCACTATCTCTATCATCCATTTACACGCTGCATAACCAGAAATAAAAGCTGCTAAGAAACCAAATACCAATGCAGATATACTTATTCCTGAAGTAGCTGCTGGCATTTCCCCTCCTACTAAATCAAGAAAAGCTTCTCCCAATATAGGAACTAAAACCATTAAGAAAGAAAACTTCGCTACCGAAGCTTTTTTCACTCCACATAATAATCCTGTTCCAATAGTTGATCCTGAACGAGATATCCCAGGTAATACTGCGACTGACTGTGCAAGGCCTATAATGATAGCTTCTTTAAATCCCATTTCTTTAAGATCCTCTTCTTTTTTATTCCTTTTAGTAGAAATTTTCTGACTTATAAATAAAACCAAAGCAGTGACTATAAGCATAGCACCAACTAAAATCAAAGAATCAAACGCAGAATCTACAGTATCCTTAAAAAAGACTCCCACAAGTCCTACTGGAATCATGGAAATTAATATCATAGATATATATCTCGTTTCTTTATTAAACTGAAATTTAAATAAACCTTTAAGTAAAGTCCATATATCTTTCCAAAAAACTATTATTATACTAAGAGCTGTGGCTGCATGCACTAAAACTACGAAAGATAAATTCATCTCCGTTTGTAGTCCTAAAAGTTCTTTTCCTATAGCTAAATGTCCACTACTACTGACTGGTAAAAATTCTGTTAATCCTTGAATTAACCCTAAAATTATCGCATCGAAATTACTCATTAATCTTTCCTTTTGGACGTTTCATTATACCAACTATTTCTACAATAAATCCTGCGATTATCACTATTGGAGACAATACTGTACGTCTAAAATTAAACATATCATAATTAAATTCATTAGGATTATCCGATCCTCCTCCAATCATCAGAATATATCCTAAAATAATAATTATAAGACCTATTATGAGTATTTTAACATTTTGTTTATTTATTGAAAAATTTTCCATATTTTTTTTTAATAATATAATTCATCTTTAGTTATATTAACCAACCCTCGTACTACTGAAGAAGTTGACACCATACATAAAACTACTCCTACAACTATCACACCACCTAGAGAATAAAACATCAATTGATAATCTATTATCTGAAATAATGCTTGAAATTCTTTTTTCATCAAATTTACGACCACTAAGATAGCAAGATTAGCTAATAAAGCAGACAATAAACCTTGAAAAAAAGCTTGTAAAACAAAAGGTCGAGCTATAAATCCCTTAGTAGCACCTACTAAGCGCATAGTATGAATAGTAAATCTTTTTGCATAAACACTTAATCTTACTGTATTATTAATAATTACTGTAGAAATAAATAATAGTAGTAAAATAAAAATACCAAGTATCATTCCTACTTTTTTAATATTAGTATTCATTAAATTTACAATAGATTCTTGATACACTACATCCTTTACCATTGGCTCTCTCTCTATATCTTTTTTTATTTGAGATAAGCTATCTGAAGAAATGTAATCAGCATTAATTTTTAATTCAAGTGAAATCGGAATAGGATTTGATTCTAACACATCCATAAAATTTTCTCCCAGCATATTCTTCATTTCCTCCTCACCCTGCTCTTTAGAGATTACTTTGACTTCTTTTACATAATTTTCACTTCTTAATTTCTGAGCATATGCAGAAGCATTCTGTTCTTTAGTGTCTAGATCTAAGAGTACTGTAATTCTTATATTTTCCTTAAAGTAATCAGACACTGTCTTAGCATTTATAAATATTATTCCTGCTAGACCAACAATGAATAATACCAATGCTATACTAATGACTAAAGACACATAAGAATGTATCAATCTGCCATTTAAAATATTCTTCTCCTTTCTACCCATTTTATTTGTGTGATAAGTAAGTACAATTGTCAAAGATAGTGTTTTTAGATTTTTTTTCATATCTTTGTAATAGCAATTTTTCAAAAAAAGTTATTAATGGAAGAAAGAATAAGAGTATTATTTGTTAATTCCGAGATTACACCTTATATGGAAGAAAGTAAAATTTCTATCATAGGAAGGTATTTACCTCAAGGAATTCAAGAGAGTGGAAAAGAAATCAGAACATTCATGCCAAGATATGGTAGCATCAATGAAAGACGTAATCAACTTCATGAGGTAATAAGACTATCAGGAATGAATATTGTTATTAATGATTTAGACCGACCATTGATAATAAAAGTATCTTCTATCCCTTCTGCTAGAATGCAAGTTTATTTTATAGACAATGAGGATTATTTTCATAGAAAACTCACATTCAATGATAAACAAGGTAAATTTTTAGCTGATAATGATGAAAGAGCCACCTTTTTCGCTAGAGGTATTATGGAGACTGTTAAGAAATTGAGATGGAAACCAGATATCATACATTGTTCAGGTTGGATTTCACATCTTATACCTTTATACTTAAAAAAGACTTACAACGATGATCCTGTTTTCTCTGACAGTAAAGTCATATTATCTCTTTATAATGAATTTCTCGATGAGAAATTTAATGAGAATATGAAAAACATAGTTATCTCTGATGGTATAGCTGCTGACGATGTTAAATTACTTGATGAGCCTAATGGCACAAATCTTGCTAAATTAGCCATAAAGTATTCGGATGCGATTATTCCTGGTGTAGAAAACATAAATCCTGAGCTTCTTGCTTATATTAAAGAAAAGAATCTCCCAATTTTAGATTATACACCTATTGATCACCCGGAAGGCACCTACATTCAAAAGTATAACGAATTTTATGATCAAATTTTATCAAAAGACGATAAATAAATTATTAGTCTGTATAGTAATATTTCCTTTATTTTTCAGTTCTTGCATAGAAGCTGATAGAACATTAGGAGATAATTTAATTCCTGACAATCAGAAATTAAAAGTAGAAGTAGATACATTAAATATACCTCTTTCGAGTAATATACCTGATAGTATCCAAGCGATAAGTTCCAGCTCTCTAATTTTTGGATACATAAAAGATCCTAAATTCGGGCTTACAAAAGTTAGCACTGCTTCCATTTTGCTACCTGCGAGCGACTCAGTTAAATTTGGAGATAATCCTATTTACCAAAGTTCTTATCTTGAATTAAACATCGATTCCAATTATAATTACGATGATAATGACGAGGGTAAGGCTCAGAATCTTTATGTGTATAGATTAAAATCTGACCTTGATTCTACCAGAGTTTTTAATAGCTCTCTTACACAAGATGATTTTTATCCAAATCCTATCTCTTTAGGTTCTCCAGTTTACTACGGAGGAAGTTCTATAAAAATCTATCTAGATGATACTTTTGGAAAAGATCTCTTGGAATATACTCAAGACGATTACGATGATGCTCAAGATTTCGTAGATAAAAGTAAAGGCTTATATATTACTACTGACACTCCTGATAATTTAGAAACAGGAGGACGTCTTAATTTTATCTCACTTAATACTTCATTCTTATACATTAATTATACAAACTCAGCAGGAAAGGACACTCTAGAGAAATACTATTTTGGAACTAGCTATGCTTTAAATGTATCAGAGAATGATACATCAGAAGAACTATTAGGAGACGAAACAAGTCCAGAATTAAATATAGACTGTTTCGCAGGAGTAAAACCATATCTAAGTGGAGAAGCGTTTTCTCAGACTATGAAAGATTGGATTATATCTAAAGGATACTCTGATAAAACTATTTTATTATCTAGAGCATATTTAAAACTTCCTTTTACAGCTCCAGAAGATTTAGATGAATTAGATAAATATCCATCTTATATTTACCCTGCTCATTACCAATATGCAAGTGCTGATTCGACAAAATACTTTTATTCTATAGAAGACTTAAATACTGCGTCTTATGTTGGACAGATAGACAGATCATCTATGAATTATATTTGCGATATTACTTCATTCGCTCAAACTATACTTGATAAGACATTAAATATAATTGAAGGAGATGAAAGTGATCTAGACATAACAGATAACATGTGGATATTTCCTTTAAAAGCGACTACTACAAGTTCAAGTTCCTCATATTATTATAGTTCTTCTTCTACTACTACATATTCTATAGATTTAACTAATTATTCTCATGGTACTATAAATGGTGCTGGTGCTTCCAATAACACAGAAACAGGTGAAAACTTGAAGCCTACACTAACATTAGTATATACGCTATTAGATAAATAGAATACTCAAAAAATAAATGAAATATTAATGAATATAAATAATTTAAGAATTCTTGAATTATTTATATTTTTATTTATACGCGCCGAAGATTACGCAAGAATTATGTCCACCAAAACCAAAAGCATTATTTAATGCTATTTTAACCGGACGTCTTTGTGCCTTATTAAGAGTAAGGTTCATTTTATAATCTATCTCAGGATCTTCAGTCTCGAAATTAATCGTTGGGGGTATTATACCAGAATTTATAGCATGAATACATGCCTGAGCTTCTATGGCTCCTGCAGCACCTAATAAATGCCCTGTCATAGACTTTGTTGAACTTAAGTTAAGTTCATATGCATGATCTTTAAAAATAGATTTAATAGCCTTTAATTCAGCTATATCTCCTTTAGGAGTAGAAGTTCCATGAAGGTTTATATAATCAACATCATTACCAGATATATGAGCATCTTCAAGAGCTAATGTAATAGCTGACATAGCTCCTTCTCCATCTGGATGAGGTGCAGTAATATGAAAAGCATCTGCCGTTGAGCCAGTACCTAGAATTTCCGCGTAAATTTTGGCTCCACGTGCGAGAGCATGCTCTAACTCTTCAAGAATTAAAATACCGGAACCTTCTCCCATCACAAAACCATCTCTATTTTTATCAAATGGACGAGAAGCCTTTTTATAATTTTCATTGTTTGATGACATAGCTTTAGCTGAAACAAAACTTCCTATTCCCGGAGGACATATAGGAGCTTCAGTTCCACCTGTAAGCATTACATCTGCCTTTCCATAACGTATAGCTTCAAATGCATCAGTTATAGCATGTCCCGATGAAGCACATGCTGAAGTTACAGTGTAATTAGGACCCATTAACTTATATTTCATAGAAATATATCCTGGAGCCACGTTCGCTATCATCTTAGTAATAAGAAATGGACTAAAGCGAGGGATATTACCACCTTCACTATAGTCCATTATTTCGTGAAAAAGAGACTCAATGCCTCCTATTCCTGAGCCTAAGATAACGCCAATTCGTTTAAGATTCTCGGAATCAAAATTAAGTTTAGAATCAATAATCGCTTCAGAAGAAGCCACTAATGCATACTGAACAAACTTATCTAATCTTCTAATCTCTTTGGACGAAATACCGTAATCTGTAGGATTAAAATCTTTAACTTGACAAGCAAATTTAGTTTTAAAATTAGTAGTATCAAACCTATCTATTAAACATGAACCACTTACTCCGGAATCAAGATTAGCGAAATACTCACTTATATTGTTTCCCAAAGGATTAATTGTTCCAAGACCAGTAATTACTACTCTTTTTAAACCCATATTTTGCTCATAAATTATTTTGTATTCTCTTCAATATAAGAAATAGCATCACCAACAGTGGCTATTTTTTCTGCAGCATCATCAGGAATTGTAAGGTTAAATGCCTTTTCGAATTCCATAATTAATTCTACTGTATCTAGAGAATCTGCACCTAAGTCGTTAGTAAAACTAGCGGCTGGTGTAACTTCATTCTCGTCAACGCCTAATTTGTCAACGATAATGGCTTTTACTTTTGAAGCAACTTCTTCTGCCATGGTTTATAAATTTTAGTTAATAATTAATTGTTAATTTATTTTCTAATTCAAAATAGGATGCAAATTAACATAAAATTTCTTTAAAATAAAACTTTGTAACCGATTTTTTGTTAAATTTGCAATCCAAAGCACTATTAAATATCAGATAATCAGCCAAATGAAACAGAACATAGCAATATTAGCATCTGGGAATGGAACTAATGCTGAGAATTTTATGAATTTCTTCAAAAATTCTGAAATAGCACAAATATCATTAATACTTTCAGATAAAAAATCAGCCTACGTACTTGAAAGAGCTAAGAATCACCATATTCCTTCATACTCATTTACAAAGTCAGAATTTTTCAATGCATACGAAAGCATTAGTGCCGCTCCAGAATACAAAGTACTCTCAATAATTGAGAAATACGACATAGACATAATCATACTAGCTGGATTCTTATTAAAAGTTCCAGACTATTTATTAAAAAGATTTCCTGGTAAAATATTCAATATACATCCAGCTCTCTTACCAAATTATGGAGGAAAAGGAATGTATGGCATGCATGTTCATGAAGCAGTAATAGCTGCTAAAGAAAAAGAATCAGGTATAACTATACATTTGATAGATGAAAACTATGACCAAGGATCTATTATATACCAGGCGAAATGCAGCATAACAGAGCAAGATACACCTGAAACCTTGGCTAGTAAGATTCATGAACTTGAAAAACAATACCCAAAAGTAATAAATGATTACTTAATTAAACACTAAATTATTTGATTACAAACAACTCATATCAGATGCCAAAAACTGCTGTCGTTATATTAAACTGGAATGGAATTAACTTTCTACAAAGATTTCTTCCCACAGTTATTAAAAAGACTCCTGATAATTTGGCTAGGATAATAGTAGCAGACAACGGTTCTAATGATGGATCACTAGAATATCTATCCAATATCACCTCTGTACAAACGATAAAATTTGATAAGAACTATGGCTTTACCGGGGGATATAATAAGGCATTTGATATATTAAAAGAAGAAAAATATCAATACTACCTTCTACTAAATTCCGATGTTGAAGTAACCGACAGATGGTTAGACACTCTCATTGAATTTATGGAGTCACATCCTAAAGCAGGGATATGCTCACCCAAAATTAAATCATACGCTAATCCTCACTATTTCGAACATGCAGGAGCATGTGGAGGTTATATAGATAAATTCGGTTTCCCATACTGCAGAGGAAGGATTCTTTCCCTCGTAGAAAAAGATTCGGGGCAATATGAAGATAATCGCGAGACCTTCTGGGCATCAGGTGCATCATTTCTAATTAGAGCAGAATTATGGCACCAACTTGGTGGATTAGACAACACCTTCTTCGCACATATGGAAGAAATAGACCTATGCTGGCGTGCCAAGCTTAGCGGACAGCAAGTCTGGGTAGTTCCTGAATCTGAGATCTACCACGTCGGAGGAGGAACACTACCAAACGAATCACCAAATAAATTATACCTGAACTTTAGGAATAATCTACTGATGATATACAAAAACAGTGGTACACATCGTCGTAAGAATATCTTTATTCGAAAAAATATAGATCGAGTCATAGCATTAATATACATACTAACAGGCAAATCTGAATTCGCCAAAGTAATAAGTAAAGCCCATAAAGATTTTGAAAAATTAAAAAAAGAAGTTAAAATTACTGAGATAAAAAACAAAGTAAAATATGGAGATAAAACCCTAATTAGACTTTGGTTTGAGACGAAGAGATCTATAAAAAAGCATAAAAAACTAACAAAATGAAAGTGATAAATAATAATATGTTTAAAAAAAATGAGACGAAAGTAGCTCTTATTTATGACTTCGACGGAACACTTTCGCCAGGTAATATGCAAGAATTTGGATTTATAGAAGCTGTAGGGAAGACTAAAGAAGATTTCTGGGCTAAAAGTGAAGCTATATCCGAAGGACAAGACGCGAGTGAAATACTATCATATATGAAACTTATGATAGATGAAGCAAGAGCAGCAGGAGTAAAATTAAAGAGAGAATCATTCACTAGTTTTGGAAAAAAGATAGAACTATATAAAGGAGTAAAAGAATGGTTCAAACTCATTAACGAATATGGACATAAAAAGGGTATTAAGATAGAACATTACATAAATTCTTCTGGTCTAACAGAAATGATAGAAGGCTCTCCTATCGCTGGAGAATTTGAGAAGATATTTGCATGTTCATTCTTATATGATGTAAATGGTGTAGCAGTATGGCCTTCAGTAGCAGTAGATTATACAGCTAAAACACAGTTTCTATTCAAAATTAACAAAGGAATAAAAGAAATTAGAGATCATAAAAAGGTAAATGAATACGTTCCTGAAGATCAACGCCCTATTCCTTTTTCCAGAATGATTTATTTCGGCGATGGAGCCACAGACATACCTTGTATGAAACTAGTCAAACAATTTGGAGGTAACTCCATAGCTGTTTATCAAAATGGGAATAAGGCGAAGGTACAGAAACTCATAAAAGAGGATAGAGTTAATTTTATCACATACGCGGATTATACCAAAAATAGTAAGACCTATAAAATAGTTACTACTATAATTGATAAAATACACGCTGAGATAGAACTAGATAAATTAAAAGACTAGACGATTAATTAATTCATCTCCAAGAGCAGATTTATTTTTTATATGAAGGAGTACGTCCTCAACGAAAGGATTTGTATCAAAATCACCTCGTACTTCTTCAAAATCTTTCAGTTTCTGTGTTTTATCTCCATCAGCTCCGAATGCTGTCATAAAAGATAAAGAAAATTCTTTTTTAGCATCGTTATACACCTTCTCGTCTAAAGATACTACTGCTGTTTTCCATTTCTTAATGATCTTTATAACATCTTCACAAGTTATTTTCTCAGGAGATACATTGTAAACTTGTTCAAATTTATCATAAATCCAAGTCCATTCATATTCATAATACTGTGAAGCCATTTTAGCGAATTCTTTGTTAATATCTTCTAATCTAGAAATAACATTATTCTCTATTTTATCTATTAGAATCGTTACTTCTGACTTTGGAGTAATTAAACCAGAAAGATCGACCCAATCTCCTAAACCAATTTTAGTTTTAGGTTTTAAAGTATTTCGCAGTAAAGTGACAGGGTCGTCAGAACTTTTAAAATCTATATCTTTTAAACGATTAACTACTGCATTACCAAAAAATTTGTTTATACCTATATCATAAAATTTCAGACCTTTCTTTAAAGACGAATTTCTAATTTTAGCACCTTTAAAAGAATAAATGTCACTACTTGGTCCAGAAACTTCTTGAAGTTCTTTCAATATTTCTATTCCTTTGAACATTTTCTGTATAGTATAAGGACTCAAAAGATTAAAATTAATATAATCTAATTTTTTATGGTCAGTTCTTTTGTCCCTTTTAGGCCATTTTCTAACGTCCCTTATCGTACCAACAGAACGAAGATTCACTCCAGGCATAACGAATGTACTATTTTGATTTTCAATAAGATATGAAAAAGGCAAATCCTGTGTATCTACATGATCTACATGTCTTCCCATAATTAACGAAAATGGTCCTATATGAGATGGAAACAATATATAAGAATCTGAAGATGTTTTAGAACCTCTTTCTAATATGCCGTGATGAATAGGTCCTAATTTATACATGTGATTACTTTGATTAGACCCTGATCCTGCATTCATGAAAGAGAACATACCTGCTATTAGCAGTGTAGATTTATGATGGGTAACGGTGTAAGGACCTGCGAAGATAGCACATGCCTCGCCATTCTCTTCATGGCAATTACTGAAAAATAATGATGATGATGCTGAATAAGAGTGAGACAAACAGCACGCTTGCCCAATGAAGCAATCATTGATCATTGCCCCGTCACTTAATTCTGAACCTGATGATATTATGAAATTCTCACAGGTAACATTTGAGCCTATGAAGATTGGTGCATCTTGGTCACTATTAACGCTACCATTTTCTAATCTAGATACTCCTGATATTATAGCATAATCTCCTATTCTCACATTTCGTATAACCTCAGAATTCTCTATGACTACATTATTTCCTATTTTTCCTACAGCTGAAGAATGTTTATTAGCATAATAATCTGCCAATTCTTTAAGTCGTTTCTGTAATATAGGACGATGTCTATATAAAGCCGCTAAATAAGCCATGTGAGCAGAAAGTTTACTATGGATAGCTACCTCCCTACCTCCTGTTTCATTTAGCACAGCGACTTGAGTTCCTTCTCCGAAAGAAGAAACTCCATTAACTAATATCAGACCTACATTTTTAATATATGTATCATGTCCGATCTCATAATTTGCTATATAATTTTGTACATTTTCGACACATGTATTATCACCTACTGTCACATTATGTAGAGTAGCGTATCTTACTCCTGATTTTTTAGTTATTCCTCCTTCAAGAGTAAATTTCTTTTCGAAATTACCTAATTTTATATTACCTGAGAAAGAAGATTGAAATATTCTATTAGTATTAAATCCATCTTTTACTAATACGTTATTCCAATCATCAGCTATACAAGAATTATTTTCCAAACGTTGTATTTCTTCTGCAGTTAAATGTCTATATTCACTCATAATTATTTGTCTTTTTCTGATAGGATTATTTTATCAGCAGGTATTTTCCAATCGACTCCGAAGATGGGATCATTCCATTTAAAAGAGCCTTCATAGGAAGGATTATAAAAGTTATCACATTTATAATTAAAAATAGCTTCTGAAGATAATACTGAAAAGCCATGAGCCATTCCTCTAGGAAGGAAAAATTGCGTATGATTCTCTGAAGATAATTCTACAGACACATATTGACCATATGTAGGAGAATCTTTTCTAATATCAACAGCCACATCCAGAACACATCCCTTCACACATCTAACCAATTTAGCTTGTTCAAAAGGTGGTTTCTGGAAATGTAAACCTCTAATTACTCCGTACTTAGAGAAAGATTCGTTATCTTGAACGAAAGCTACATTCGCCACTTTCTTATTAAATTCTTCTTGATTATATGATTCATAAAAATACCCTCTACTATCTCCAAACACTTTGGGCTTAATTATGAAAACACCTTCTATTTTTGTTTTAATTACTTCCATTTATATTTTTTCAATGAGACTCAATAAATATTTACCATATTGATTTTTCCCTAATTTTACTGCCTCAGAACGTAATTTTTCTTCACTTATCCATTTGTTTTGATAAGCTATACCTTCGAGAGATGCTATTTCAAGACCTTGACGTTTTTGAATAACCTCTACATATGTAGCAGCCTCAGATAATGAATCATGAGTACCAGTATCTAACCATGCGAAACCTCTACCCAATAACTGTACTTTAACTTCTTTTTTATTAAGGAATTTTTGATTTACAGTAGTAATCTCAAGTTCTCCACGAGCAGATGGCTTTATATTCTTAGCTATATTGACGACACTATTTGGATAAAAATATAAACCAACCACAGCATAATTTGATTTAGGAATCTCAGGTTTCTCTTCTATAGATATAGCATCTCCATTTTTATTAAATTCTACCACTCCATATCTTTCTGGATCTTGAACATGATATCCGAAAATAGTCGCTTTATTATACTTTTCTGCCGCTTCTACAGCTTTGTGTAATTGTCCAACAAAACCACTGCCATAAAAGATATTATCACCAAGTATAAGACAAACTGCATCATTTCCAATAAAATCTTCGCCGATAATAAAAGCTTGAGCTAATCCATCCGGGCTTGGCTGTTCCGCATAAGATAAATTCACTCCAAAATCAGAACCATCCCCTAATAATCTCTTAAAACTAGGTAAATCGTTAGGAGTAGAAATTAACAAAATATCTTTTATACCAGCTAACATAAGTACTGATAAAGGATAATAAATCATCGGTTTATCATAAATAGGCAGCAATTGTTTACTCACTCCTTTAGTTATTGGATAAAGTCTTGTGCCAGATCCTCCTGCTAAAACTATTCCTTTCATAATATTTGAGTTTATCTATTGAAAAAATTAAAGACCTATTCCGAAATATTTGAAGCCTTTACTCTCTAAATCTTTCTTATCATATATATTTCTACCATCAAAAATAACTTTATTTCTCATATCATGACACATTTTAGTACAATCTACTATTCTAAACTCATTCCATTCAGTAATAAGCATTAAAGCATCTGCATCTTGAAGCGCATCATACTTATCTTCACAATACTCTACAGCATCTCCTATTCTTCTTTTACACTCATCCATAGCTATAGGATCATATACTTTAACTTCACACCCTGCTTCAAGTAATAAATCAATCATAACTAGTGCTGGAGCCTCTCGCATATCATCAGTTTCAGGCTTAAAAGCTAATCCCCAAATAGCTATAACTTTACCTTTAAGATTACCTTTATAATATTTATATAATTTATCATATAATACAGACTTCTGCTTATTATTAACGTCTTCTACAGCCTTCAAGACTTTCATATCATAGCCTTCTTTTTCTGCAGATTTAATAAGAGCCTTCACATCCTTTGGAAAGCAACTTCCTCCATATCCACATCCAGGGTAAAGGAATTTTTTACCGATTCTAGTATCAGAACCAATACCTTTTCTTACCATACTAACATTAGCTCCTACTAATTCACAAAGATTAGCTATATCATTCATAAATGAAATTCTGGTAGCCAACATAGAATTAGCAGCATATTTAATCATCTCTGCAGAAGCTACATCTGTAAAGACAATACGATTATTCGTAAGCATAAAAGGTTTATATAACTTTTCCATGGTATTACGAGCTTTTTGACTATCTACGCCAATAACTACTCTATCAGGACTCATAAAATCTTTTATCGCAGCACCCTCTTTCAAGAATTCAGGATTAGAAGCTACATCAAAATCTACATTAACATTTCTTTTCTCCAACTCTTCTAAGACTGCTTCTCTAACTTTAACTGCAGTTCCTACAGGAACCGTACTTTTAGTTACTATTAATGTATAATCCTTAATATTCTGTCCGAAAGTACGCGCCACATTTATTACATACTTTAAATCAGCACTACCATCTTCATCAGGTGGAGTACCAACAGCACAGAAAACTATTTCTACATCATCTATTATACTTGCCAAATCAGTAGAAAAATGGAGTCTTCCTGCTTTTTGATTTTTATGAACCATCTCTTCTAAAGAAGGTTCATAAATAGGTATAACTCCTTTATTTAATGCATTAATTTTTTTTTCATCTATATCTACACAAGTAACATTAATTCCCATTTCTGAGAAA
>JBAYDV010000003.1:0-63281 GCA_041668045.1 Bacteroidales bacterium
ATTTTTTTAATTCATTTACGATATTTGGTATTGCAAATATATAAAAAATATTTAGTACTATGCAAAACAATGTACTAAAGATAAAAAACTTCCTAGGTCAGGTAGAACCTAGGAAGTTTTTATAAGATTTTATAAATTACTGTAAATCAAATAGTTGAAAATTTAAATAAAAATTTCACCTCTGCTAGGTGACCTAGCAGAGGTTTTTGGTGTCTATTATGATCGTCGTCGGTCCATCATTTACAAGACTTACTTTCATCATCGCTCCGAACTTTCCATGCTGCACCTTTCGTCCCAATCTCATCTCCAATTGTTGAATCAATCTTTCATAACAATAAATCGCCTTCTCATGACCTGCCGCACGCATATACGAAGGTCTATTTCCCCTCTTCGTCTGAGCAAACAACGTAAATTGACTCACCACTATAATATCTCCCCCCACCTCCATAATAGATTTATTCATAACCCCATTCTCATCCTCAAAAATTCTCAGGGCAATAATCTTTCGTGCCAACCAATCAACATCCTCATCACCATCAGCCTCTTCCACCCCAGCTAAAATCATATAACCTCGCTTAATCTCAGCAATAGTCTCATACTCTACCTCCCGTCGTTCAGTTATATCGCCACCATTTTTCTCATCCGTAACCTCAACAGAGACAGCCGCCTCCGTCACCTTTTGTATAACAATCCTCATTTTATTACTATTTAAATTTTAAGAGCATCTCCCAGATCAGACCTCTGGACCTCGATTTTTATCACACCCGCAGCATAACAAGCCAAAGTATATTGATTAAAAATAAAAATAATACTATCACTAGTTACTCCTATCGCATCAAGTTTCTCTAACGAGGGCTCATCAAACAACTCTATGTTAAACTTATTATTCGCCTTAAACTCACTACGCAATAACGCATTAACACGCGACGAATACTTCATATTAATAATATCAGAAACACCAATAAGTCTATGAATAGATAAATCATAATTAAAACTCCTCATAATATTATTAGGATGAGCACCCCCCGTAAACGTACTCTCCGTCTGCAACACACTTATAATTTTATTAGGAATTATAGAAAGCACAGTATCCCTTACAAACAAGCTATACTTCCAAGAAGGTCTATCAAAATTAACCGTATCCATAGATGCAAAACATGCCTCAGCTTCCGTCTTAAGCGTATCTACATAACTCATCAGCTCTCTCAGCCTCATCGCATTAAACGACAATAACTCCTTATTCACCTCTTTCCTACCTGAATTAAACTTTGATATTTGGATATTGCTAACAAAATCTTTTGTTTCACTCTTACGAATAACTTTTGTTGATTTAATACTTTCATCCTGCTCACATGAGACACATGTCAATGCCACCAAGCAAACTGAAAACACCACTCTCGTCATCATCCTAGACATAAACTTAGATACTATTTTCATACTATGATATTTAAAAGTTTTACAAATATCCACAAAACTAACAAATAATTAATACACTAAGGACATTATCTGATACAAACCAATATTAAAAGTTAATCTTTAAACCTGCAAATACGCTACGTGGTAATGATGGTCCATATACATATCCAGAATCACGATCAGCACCAATATCAAAATCATTTTGATAAGAATCGAAAATATTCTTTAATCCTCCATTAAACTCTAAATGTATAGAATCAAAGACTTTCATATGATATGATAACTTCACATTTAAATCAAAAAAATCAGGAGTCTCCACAGCCTCATCTACGGCTAAAACAGAACCATCAGCAATAGTAGCACCTGCCATATGTTGGACAATCATTTCTCCTGTATAAGTTCCACTAAATGAACATTCTAATTTTTTCATAACATCAAAAGACAAAGTACAATAGCCATAAAGATTAGGAGATCTAAATAGACGCTTTTCAGCCTTCACCCCTGGCATATCGCTCCATTGCTCAGCTTCGTCATATTCACTCTTCTGCACAGTTACACCAGCTTGTAAAGTAACATCATTAGGAAAAACTACTTTCCCCTCAACATTTGTTCCATATACTACTGCCCCAAAACCATTATAACGTTCCAAAACATCATTACCCTCACTATCTTGAGTATTTAAACTACGTAAAGAAAATACATCATCTAAATTCGTATAAAAGCCCTCAACAGACAAATTAGTCTTAATACGATTGAAATTATGGTAAAAGTCACCTGACAAACTATAACTCTGAGAATTCTCCTGTTTAAGATTATCAGCCAATACTGTAACCACTCTCTCCCCTCCAACTACAGCTATATGGAAATCCTCATCAAAAGCTTGTGGCGCACGGAATCCACTAGCATAGCTTAATCTAAAATTCATAGCTTTAGACGGATTATACCTAAAATTAACACGAGGAGAAAAAACCACTTTATCTAATAAATTATGTTTATCAAAACGTCCACCTAATAAAAAGCCAAAATGATCATTCTTCCATTCATTTTGAATATAAGAACTATAAACACGAACAATCTGCTCCACATCATGATTATACCCAGCAGAAACATCATGTAAATCATTATATTTATGTTCAACTCCGACTACAAACTCAGAAGGCATAAATAATAATTTATCAAATTTATATGTAAACTGAGCACCTGAAACAGACACTAAATCATGCGTTCTACCATAAGCATTAGGATCTTGATGACTCCCATAATAACTTTTTCGGCGAGTATTCTGAAAAGAAGTAAAAACATTTAAATGACTTTTAGAATCTTTAGAAAACAAATCATACGAAAGATTTCCTCCATTAATATTATGCTCTATTTGTTCAGCAATCATAGACTCATGTGCAGGAAGATCCAATCTATCCCCTCCTCTTCTAAATTCTTTAATTCCATGATACTGTAATGTAATTTTAGAATAATCCGTCAACCTCATAAAATTACTAAAACCTATAGTATTACTCTCAAGTTTTGGAACTTCTGAAAATCCATCTCCATTCTCATCATAAGTATCACGAACACGACGTTGACCATAAATAGTAAGTCCCATCTTATTATTATCTGATATTACCGAAGCATTCATTGTGGTATTATTATCAACAGAACCAGACATTCCTATAGACATCAACTGATGAGAAAGAGATGCACTATTACGCATTGGTTCTTTTGTAATAATATTTACAGTACCACCTATCGCAGATGAGCCAAAAAGTGCAGATCCTCCACCTCTAACTACTTCTATTCTATCAATCATATTAGAAGGTATTTGTTCTAAGCCATAGACACCAGTCAATGCTGAAAAAATGGGTCTAGAATCCATTAATATTTGAGAATAATGACCATCTAAGCCATTAATCCTTACTTGAGTAAACCCACAATTTTGACAATTATCCTCCGTTCTAACACCTGGTTGAAAAACTAAACCATCAGCCAATGTAGTCGATGCAGTTATAGCTAGCATTTTATCATTTACAATACTTACCAAAGAAGGACTATTTCTTCTCTTAGTTTCCGTTCTATTAGCAGAAACCACCACTTGATCCAAAAATGCAGCATCCTCTTTTAATGAAAAATTCAATTCCAATGTATTATTTTTCTTAAGATTAACTTTTTTTTCTTCAGAACAATAACCAGTCATTTGGACTTTAACAGTAACATCTCCCAAAGGTAGATTTTTAAAAAAGTAATGACCAGTAGCATCACATGACCCACCAATAGTAGTACCATCCAAAACTACAACTGCATATGGAATATGCTCACCAGTTTTCGCATCTAATACATGTCCTGTAATATTAGCATCTGTCAATTTATGAGAATCAGGCATAATCGACTTAATATCGATTTTATTAGAAGATACCATATTATCTACATACTCAACATCTGATTTAGTCTGCGAGAACACAATGGTATTAACTCCTATTAATATAAACAGGATTATAAATATATATTTTTTCATTTTTCTTAATTATTTAGAATAAATTTTTATTTGAAATTATTTGAAATTTTGACATAACCTTCCCTGTTAGGCATAATACAAGGTCTAAACAAAGAATAGAATTACGTACATGACATTTATAAATATTGAGCTACATAGGAGGTCCCCTAAGTGATAATGATCTTTGAAAACTTCTACTATGAACATAATTATTCTCCTGAATAATACTATCATAAATAAATCTCACTATCTTTTTAAAAGAAAAAACTACAACTATTAATAAAACAACATGAGATAAATGATGTATAAGTTGAAGTGTAGAACTTGAATTAGAATGATTAGCATTAGGAAAAGGATGAGAATGTACTATCTTAACTCCATTTACTATATGAGTATGATAACATAAAGTACTCGACATATAATACCACACAAACAATGTGAGCATCAACACAGACAATACTATATGTTTAAATTTTCTCAAACCCTATATTCTAAAATTTCACTTAATTCATTGGGACAAAAATAGACAAAGCATATTTTTCTCACAATAGAGAGAAATGACTATTTTATCTAAAAAAATCACTACTTTTGAAATAAAAAAATGAAATCACACGAAATAGACTATCAAATCAAGGGCAATGACATACAGCTCGTAGAAGTCGAACTTGACCCACAAGAAACAGTCATAGCAGAAGCCGGAGCCATGCTATACATGGAAGGAGGCATAGAATTTAAATCCAAAATGGGCGACGGCTCCGACCCAGATAAAAGCATATTTGGGAAAATAGTATCAGCAGCATCCCGTAAAATCACAGGAGAATCTATATTTCTAACCCACTTCACCCACCACGGCATCGGTAAGAGCCATGTAGCATTTGCAGCCCCCTATCCAGGTACCATCATTCCTATAGATTTAAGGCAATATGGTGGTTCTATCATAGTGCAGAGGGATGCGTTTTTATGTGCAGCTCTCGGAACTAAAATAAGCATGGTCTTTAACAAAAGACTAGGCTCAGGATTCTTCGGAGGCGAAGGATTTATCCTGCAAAAATTACAAGGAGACGGAAAAGCTTTTATCAATGCAGGAGGAACGGTAATAGAAAAAAAACTAAATGGTGAAAAACTAAGAGTAGATACTGGATGCATCGTAGGATTCGAAGCAGGAATAGACTACTCCATAGAAAGAGCAGGCAATCTTAAATCAATGTTCTTCGGAGGAGAAGGACTCTTTCTGGCGACCCTTCAAGGTACAGGAACTGTTTGGTTACAATCTATGCCAATTAATAAATTAGCCAGAACACTAGCAAGTATGATTCCATCTCATAAAGAATCCTCAGCAGGACTAATGAATGGATTATTTGACAGTGACAGATAAGCCTTTATTATAAAAGAGGGAAATTATATTTATATTTGAGAAAATTTAAAAAAAAATAAAAGTATGAAACTTTGGGATAAAGGATATTCTATTGACAAACTAATAGAAAACTTTACAGTAGGAAAAGATCGTGAATTAGACTTACAACTAGCTAAATTTGATGTACTAGGCTCTATGGCACATATCACCATGTTAGAGACCATAGACTTACTAAAAAAAGAAGAACTTGACAAATTACTGCCAGAATTAAAATCCATATATCAAACTATAGAACAAGGAAAATTTAAAATCGAGAAAGACGAAGAAGACGTTCACTCTCAAATCGAATCACTCCTTACAGAAAAGCTAGGAGATATCGGAAAAAAAATACATAGTGGACGCTCACGTAATGACCAAGTACTTCTAGATCTTAAACTATACACTAGAAATGAAATTCAAGAAATAGTAGATTTAACCAAAGATTTATTTTCAGAATTATTAATACAAGCAGACAAATATAAAGAATATGCCATGCCTGGCTACACACACCTACAAGTAGCTATGCCCTCTTCATTCGGTTTATGGTTTAGTGCATGGGCAGAAAGTCTTACAGATGATCTATTACTATTACAGACTGCGTATAAAATAACCAATCAAAACCCTCTAGGATCAGCTGCTGGTTATGGTTCATCTTTCCCTTTAAATAGACAAATGACCACCGACCTACTTGGATTCGACAAGATGAATATCAATGTCATCTATGCACAAATGGGACGAGGCAAAATGGAAAAAACTGTTTCATTCGCCTTATCATCCATAGCTGCCACCCTTTCTAAAATGTCATTCGATGTTTGTATGTTTATGTGCCAAAACTTTGGTTTCATTTCACTACCACAAGAACTTACCACAGGATCAAGCATAATGCCTCACAAGAAAAATCCAGACGTCTTTGAACTCATTCGTGCCCACTGTAACAAAATCCAATCAATCCCTGCACAAATCACACTCATGACCAATAATTTACCAAGTGGATATTTCAGAGATTATCAAATTTTAAAAGAAATTTTCTTACCTGCCTTTGAAGAATTAAAAGAATGCATAAAAATAGCTACATACGCTATTTCAAAAGTAAATGTAAAAGCCAATATTCTAGATGACGACAAATATAAATATGTATTCAGTGTAGAAAGTGTAAACAGAATGGTCATGCAAGGCATACCTTTCCGTGATGCATATAAAAAAGTAGGTATGCAAATCCAAAAAGGAGAATTCAAGCCAGAAGGTTCTGTAGAATACACGCACACAGGCAGTACTGGAAACCTTTGCCTTCCTCAAATTCGTGAAAATTTCGATAAAACAGTATCAGAATATCACTTCGAGAAAGTTGATAATGCATACAAAAAACTGTTAAACGACTAAAAACTCTAAATAAATATTCAACATTATATTAAAAAAAATTGATATAATGTTGTTTTTTTCGCTCTTAATGTATAAATTTGCATCAGTAATGTATAAATATACATAATATGAGTAATAAAACGACTAGACAATTAGCTATAAAGAAATTAGTAAGCAGCCATAGAATTCACAGCCAAACTGAGTTGTTGAACATGTTGAGAGAAGAAGGTTTTGAATTAACTCAAGCTACTCTATCACGTGATTTAAAAACTCTAAAAGTAGCGAAAGTACCAGATGGCGATACTCAATATTTTTATTCTCTTTCCAAACATATCATAACTGATAATGAAAACAAAGGGATGAAAGGAAACTTTTTAGTAGATGGCTTCAAGAGTATTAGTTTTTCTAAAAATATAGCAGTCATTAAAACTATACCTGGATATGCTAGTAGTATAGCTGCCGTTTTAGATAGTGACGATCCTTATGAAATTTTAGGAACAGTAGCAGGCGATGATATTATACTCATCGTAATGAAAGAAAATGTTACTCCTAATGATTTAAAAAACAGGCTAATTTTAATCATGCCAAAATTACGAAACAAATTAAATTATTAAATACAAAGATTTTAAAAACAATAAAATGAACAAGGGTGAAAATATTGTAATCACGGTTGCAAACGCCTCCCATATGAAATATACGCAGGAGATTAATGACACCATAGATTTAGCATCTAAAGCAAGAGGAACAGGAATTGCTAGACGTACAGACGAGTATATAAACAAGAAATTGAAAGAAGGTAAAGCTATTATCGCATTAGACGGCGATAAATTTGTTGGTTTTAACTATATAGAGACTTGGGAACATAAAAAATTTGTAGCGAACTCAGGACTAATTGTAAAAAAGGAATATAGAGGTCTAGGATTAGCCAAAAGAATTAAACAAGCATCTTTTAATCTTTCTAGACAATTATATCCTAATTCTAAAATTTTTGGACTTACCACAGGCCTGGCTGTTATGAAAATTAACTACGAATTAGGCTATCGCCCAGTTACATTTTCTGAACTGACAGATGATGAAGCCTTCTGGAAAGGATGTAAAAGCTGTGTAAACTATGATGTTCTTTCAAGGACCAATAAAACCAGATGTCTATGTACTGGAATGTTATATGACCCTGCATGGGAAAAAGAATTTCCAATCCATATGGTAAAAAAAATGAATTCAAATTCATTAGATAAAAAGAATATTATACTCAGAACTGGACGAAAAATGTTCTCCGCATTTATTCATCATTAATAAGCAAACAAAAAAACAAGCAATAATTAAACAAATTAAAGACATGAAAGATAAAGTAGTATTAGCCTATAGTGGTGGATTGGACACTTCATTTTGCGTAAAATATCTAACAGAAGAAAAAGGACTAGACGTATATACAGCCCTTGGTAATACAGGTGGTTTCAGCGAAGAGGAATTAAAAAATGTAGAAAAGAAAGCATACGAACTTGGAGCTGTTAAACATAAAAATCTTGATATCACGAGTACTTATTATGAAAAAGGTATTCGTTATATGATTTATGGCAATGTTCTAAGAAACAACACTTATCCTATCTCTGTAAGTTCAGAAAGAATTTTTCAAGCTATAGCCGTTATTAATTATGCTAAAGAGATCGGAGCAAAATATATAGCTCATGGTAGTACAGGTGCAGGTAATGATCAAATTCGTTTTGACCTTACTTTCCAGGTGATAGCTCCAGACATAGAAATTCTCACTCCTACTCGTGATTTAGAATTATCTCGTCAAGAAGAAATTGATTATCTTAAAAAACACGGTATTACCGCAGATTGGACTAAGATGGAGTATTCTATCAATAAAGGTATCTGGGGTACAAGTATTGGAGGAAAAGAGACTCTAACATCTAACCAAACATTACCTGAGGCTGCATACCCTTCTCAAATGACAGCCAAGGAGAATAAAAAGATAGTCCTCCATTTCGAACAAGGAGAATTAAAAGGTATCGATGGAAAAAAATATTCTAATTCTGTAAAAGCTATTCAGGATATCGAAGCCATAGCCTCAAGTTATGCCATAGGTAGAGATATGCACATTGGAGATACCATAGTTGGTATCAAAGGACGTGTAGGATTTGAAGCTGCTGCTCCTATTCTTATAATAAGAGCTCATCAGATGTTAGAAAAGCATACTCTGACTAAATGGCAACAACATTGGAAAGACCAATTATCAACATGGTATGGTATGTTTTTACACGAGGCTCAATATATGGAACCTGTAATGAGAGATATAGAAAAGTTTCTTGAAAACTCTCAGAAATATGTAACAGGAGATGTCATTATAGAATTACGACCATATAATTTTGTTCTCGTCGGAGTTGAAACAAAATATGATCTTATGAATTCAGGATTCGGAGATTATGGAGAGAAAAATAAAGCATGGGACAGTAACGATGTAAAAGGATTTACGAAAATCTATGCAACGCCATTAAAAATTTATCATGTTATCCATAAAGATGATGAATAAGACACAAGACATACGAGTTGGAATTATAGGAGGTGCTGGTTATACAGCGGGAGAATTATTAAGAATCCTAATGTATCATCCACATGCCTCCATAGCTTTTATTCAAAGTAGTAGCCACGCTGGTGATGCTATTTCAGTAGTACATAGAGATCTTTACGGAGATACTAATTTAAAATTCTGTGCAGAGGCTGATTTTGAGAATTGCGATGTTATTTTTCTTTGCATGGGGCATGGTAGATCAAAAAAATATATTGATTCTCACGACATCCCTTCATCTGTAAAAATCGTAGATCTTAGTCAAGATTATAGAATTAGTTGTTCTGGAAATAACTTCGTCTATGGTTTACCAGAGATGAACAGAGATATAATAAAAAATGCTAAATATATAGCTAATCCAGGATGTTTCGCTACTGGAATACAGTTAACACTACTTCCTCTAGCTGCTTCAGAAAAGCTTAATGATGATATACATGTTTTTGGTATTACTGGTTCTACTGGAGCTGGACAGAATCCAGGAGCTACGACTCACTATAGCTGGAGAAGTAATAATGTATCCGTATATAAAGCTTTTACTCATCAACATCTTCTTGAAATAACTCAGAGTATGAAACATTTACAGCCTTCTTTTGATAAAAAGATTAATTTCATACCAGTAAGAGGAAATCATACTAGAGGTATCTTCGTTTCTACATATATAAAATTTGAAGGAAGTGAACAAGAAGCTATTCAAATGTATAAAGACTTTTATAGTGGACACCCTTTTGTATATATAACAGAAGATAATCCTGATTTAAAACAGGTAGTTAATACTAATAAAACACTTCTTCACATAGAGAAGCATGATGATAATTTATTAATACTGAGCGTTACTGATAATCTAATAAAAGGAGCATCAGGACAAGCAGTTCAAAACATGAATCTTATATTCGGGCTTGATGAAAAAGAAGGTCTGAATCTTAAACCAAACGCATTTTAAAATGGAACCATTTAAAGTATATTCATTATTCGATGTTACTCCTGTTAAAGCCAAGGGATGTTATCTCTGGGATGAAAAGGGTATTAAATATCTTGATCTTTATGGAGGTCATGCTGTTATCTCGATAGGTCATAGTCATCCTCATTATATAGAGAAACTTACTGATCAGCTTAATAAAATAGGTTTTTATAGTAACGCTGTTATCAATCCTTTACAGGCAGAGCTGGCAGAGAAACTTGGAAAACTATCAGGACTTGAGGATTATAAGTTATTTCTTATCAATTCAGGCGCCGAAGCTAATGAAAATGCTATGAAACTGGCTTCATTCGTCACAGGAAGAAGTAAAATTCTTAGTTTCAGTAAATGTTTCCATGGACGTACTTCAGGCGCAGTAGCCGTAACAGATATTCCTAAAATCATAGCTCCTATTAACAAAACATCTAATGCTGTTTTTACTCCTTTTAATGATCTTGATGCTGCAGAAGAAAAGCTTAAAACGAAAGAATTCGCTGCAGTTATTATAGAAGGAATACAAGGAGTTGGAGGAATATTCGTTCCAAAACCTGAATTTTTGGAAGGACTTGGAGAGATTTGTAAAAAATATGGGACTTTTCTAATTATGGATGAAGTTCAATCTGGCTATGGTCGTAGTGGTAAATTTTTTGGTTTCCAGCATTCTAAAGTAAAACCGGATCTTATTACTACAGCTAAAGGTATGGCTGATGGTTTTCCGATGGGAAGCGTATTAATACGTCCTGGTATCGAACCATGGCCAGGAATGTTAGGAACTACTTTTGGTGGTAATTATCTAGCATGTGCAGCTGCTATAGCTGTTCTTGATGTAATGAAAGATGAAAATCTTATAGAAAATGCCAAAAACATAGGAGCTTATCTTCTTGATGAATTAAAGAAAATCCCTCAGATTAAAGAAGTAAGAGGAAAAGGTCTTATGATAGGTCTTCAATTTGAAAAATCCATGAAGCCTATACGTGAAAAACTTTTGTACCAGGAGCATATATTCACAGGTGCCGCTGGGCCAAATGTATTGCGCTTATTACCTCCTCTTATCCTCACTAAAGAACAAGCAGCATTCTTTATAGAAAAATTCAAAAAAGTCTTAAATGAAGTAGAAGTATGAAAAAATTTACATGTGTAAACGATTTAGATAATCTTGACGATGCTCTAAAGTTAGCTATGGAGCTGAAAAAAGATCCTTATAAATATCAATCACTAGGAAAAAATAAAACTATGTTATTAGTTTTTTTTAATTCTAGTCTTCGTACCAGATTGAGTACACAGAAAGCTGCATTAAATTTGGGTATGAATGTTATAGTTTTCGATATAAATGCTGGAGGTTGGAAACTTGAAACAGAACTTGGGGTAGTTATGGATGGAGATAAACCAGAACATATTCGCGAGGCAGTACCTGTAATTGGTAAATATTGTGACATAATTGGTGTTAGATCTTTTGCAAGATTTGAAAACAGAGAAGATGATTATAGTGAAAAAATATTGCAACAATTTATTGATTATGCTGGAGTACCTGTAGTGAGTATGGAAAATGCTACACGCCATCCTCTTCAATCTTTCGCTGATCTAATTACCATAGAAGAACATAAAACTAAAAAACGTCCTAAAGTCGTTTTAAGTTGGGCTCCACATCCTAATGCACTTCCTCAAGCTGTTCCTAATTCATTTGTAGAATGGATGAGAGAGACTGATTATGATTTCGTAGTTACAAATCCTGAAGGTTATGATTTAGCTCCTTCATTTATGGGTGATGTTAAGATAGAACACGATCAGATGAAAGCTTTCAAAGATGCAGATTTTATTTATGCTAAAAACTGGGCTTCTTATTCAGATTATGGAAAAGTTTTATCTAAGGATAAGAGCTGGACAGTGTCTGATAGACAAATGGCAGTCACTAATAATGCTAAATTTATGCATTGTCTTCCTGTTCGTCGTAATATGATAGTTAGTGATTCTGTTATCGACGGACCTGATTCTTTGGTTATACCAGAGGCAGAAAATAGATTATTCTCGGCTCAAACAGCTATAAAACTTTTATTAGACGAATGCGAAAATTAATTCTTGTAAAGGTTGGTGGTAAAGTAGTAGAAAACCATGATTCGCTAAATACTCTATTAAAGCATTTCTCTGCTATAAAAGAGCCTAAAGTCTTAATCCATGGCGGTGGGCGCTCGGCGACCACAGTAGCTCGCCAAATGGGCATAGAGACCAAAATGATTAATGGTAGAAGAATTACTGATAGTGAAATGCTAAAAGTAGTTACCATGGTCTATGGTGGTTTAGTAAATAAAAATATAGTAGCTAAACTTCAATCCATAGGTATTAATGCTTTAGGTCTTACTGGTGCTGATTTAAATTATATGGAGGCAGTCAAAAGGCCTGTAAAAGATATAGATTACGGCTATGCTGGTGATATAACTAAAGTAAATATAGAGGTATTGTGTCCATTGGTAGAAAAAAATATTGTCCCGGTATTGGCTCCTTTATCTCATAACAAAAATGGCCAGTTGCTCAACACAAATGCAGATACGATAGCCGCAGAAGCTAGCATTGCCTTTAGTAAATATTTTGATACTGAACTTATTTATTGTTTCGATATGCCAGGTGTTATGTCGGATCCAGATGATAATAATTCAGTTATAGCAAATCTTACATATAAACAGTTTAAAAATTACCAAGAGGAGGGCGTAATCAACGATGGTATGATTCCTAAATTGGATAATAGCTTTCGTGCTCTTGAAAAAGGTGTAAATAAGATTAGAATTACTAACATTGAAGGACTTACTTGTGGAGGTACTAATCTGATTAATAATTAACGATATGGAAGAATATATTCAGCTTTTAAAAAAATTAATTGAAACGCCATCCTTTAGCCGCGAAGAAGATAATGCCGCGGCCATTATACGTGAGTTCCTAAAAACTAAACAAATTTATTTCCAAACTCATAAAAATAATACATGGTGTAAAAATGAAGGATGGAAAGAGGGACAACCTGTCATTTTGCTGAATTCTCATATCGATACCGTTCGACCAGCTGAAGGCTGGTCACAAGATCCTTTTACGCCTACTCTTATTGGTAATAAACTTACTGGTCTTGGTAGTAATGATGCTGGTGCTCCTATGGTGACACTGATGGCTGTATTTATTGCCCTGAATAAAGAAAAGAATTTACCATATAATCTGATTTATGCTGCTACGGCGGAGGAAGAGGTTTCTGGGATTAATGGGATAGAAAGTATTCTGCCAAAGCTTGGCAAAGTTGATTTAGCTGTGGTCGGAGAACCTAGTGGAATGGAAATGGCAATAGCAGAAAAAGGCCTACTGGTGATTGATGGTATTGCGCATGGGAAAGCTGGTCATGCTGCCAGGAATAATGGTGTTAATGCATTGTACAAAGCATTGGATGATATTCAAATTCTCAAGAATTATCATTTTGATAAAGTTTCTGATATTCTTGGTCCAGTGCATATAGCTGTAACGCAGATTAATGCTGGTTCTCAACATAATATTGTTCCTGATACGTGTTCTTTCGTCGTTGATGTCAGGACTAATGAGTATTATTCTAATAAGGAGGCTTTTGATATTCTTCAGAGGCAAGTGTCTTCTGAGTTGAAGCAGAGGTCGTTTAGGCTTAATTCGTCAGGTATTCCTTTTAATCATCCTATCGCATTGTGTGCCCAAGAATTAGGAATAAAGTGTGTCGGCTCTCCTACTAGTTCTGATCAGGCTGTTATTCCATATCCTTCTGTTAAGATAGGTCCCGGGGACAGTAATCGTTCGCATACTGCTGATGAGTATATTTTATTGTCTGAGATTAAAAATGGATTTTCGCTCTATTTAGAGCTATTTAAGGCGTTTAAGTTTTGAGATGCTTATGGCCGTACCTCCTCCTGGAGCTATCCTTTGTTTCAATATCGTTTCGCTTGATACTTCTTTTTTATAAATGACATAACTTTTTGGATTTGTTTTCCAATTGGCTTTTTCACCATCTGCATAAATAGTAGCTTGATATTTTTCTCCTCTGGGTAAAAAGCTTAAATTTATATTTGCAGTTCTTGCATTTTCATCTGTAATGCTGCCAATATACCATTCTTCTTTGCCTTTGGCTTTGCGCGCTATAGTTATGTAATCTCCTGGTTCTGCTTCGAGAATATAGGTGCGGTCCCAATCAACGGCAACATCTTTTATGAATTGGAAAGCGTCTGGATATTTCTTATAATTTTCAATTAAATCAGCAGCCATTTGCAATGGACTGTACATAGTAACATACAAGGCTAATTGTTTCACAAGTGTCGTACTTAACTTAGATTTATTAGATCCATATGTCGATAGGTCTCCTTCGAATATGCCTGGTGTATAATCCATAGGCCCTCCCATTAAACGAGTAAAAGGTAGAATAGTTGTGTGATCTGGATGATTTCCATTGAATGATTCGAACTCAGTACCTCGAGCTGATTCCTGTGCTATCCAATTAGGATATGTTCTACTCATTCCAGTTGGACGAACTGCTTCATGAGAATTAACCATAATCTTGTAAGATGCGGCTTTTTTCGCGACACGGTTATAGTGATTGACCATCCATTGACCATCATGATATTCACTACGAGGGATTATCTTACCTACATATCCTGTTTTAACTGCATTATAGCCGTTATCTACCATGAATTGGAATGCATCTGATAATTGCCTTTCGTAATCTATAACAGAAGAAGAGGTTTCGTGATGCATGATAATTTTAATATTTTTAGATGCTGCATATTTATGAAGTGCTTTTACATCGAAATCAGGATAGGCTTTAGTAAAACTGTATATATTTTCTTTTACATATGCACTATTATCTTCCCAACCTTCATTCCATCCTTCGACTAATACTGCATCAAAACCATTAGATGCTGCGAAATCGATATATTCTTTTACGTGTTTAGTATTTGCTCCATGGTGGCCATTTGATTTTAATTTAGTATAATCTGTACGCCCTATCACGATATCTTTAGTATCTGTATAAGCCCAAGTAGAATTTCCACCAATAAAATATTCCCACCAAACTCCAATATATTTTATGGGTTTAATCCATGAAGTATTTTCTATTTTACAAGGTTCATTTAAATTCAGGATTAAGTTTGACGCTAAAATATCTCGAGCATCATCACTTACGACTATAGTTCGCCATGGTGTCCTACTTCCTGTCTGTATATATCCTCTATTACCATTTTTATCAGGAGTAAGATTTGAACTTAGAATAAAATGTTTAGCGTCTAGATTTAAAGACATAGCTGGATAGTTAATCAATGAAGCTTCATGGATATTAATGTATAATCCATTTGCAGTTTTCATCATTAGAGGAGTTTGTACCGCTAGATTCTGTGTCGGGGCCTTAGCAGCCAGAGGCTCTTTTCTGACTTTGTCAATGAGTTTCGCTACTTGTGATAATTTCGATGTAGTTATTGGATATTCATTTGAATCGTAATCTCCAGGAATCCAAAATGTTTTATGGTCTCCAGTTAGGCAAAACTCAGTGAGTTCTTCTTTTATAATAAAATTTCTAAGTCCTTTTTGTATTGGAAATTCGTAGCGAAATCCCAGGCCATCATTAAATAAACGGAAACGTATATTCAGTTTCCAGTTGGTCTTTTTTTGGATTAATTGAATAAACATTTCTTTATGATTGTCCTGGATGTGCTTATTTTCTCCTAAAACTGGTGTCCAGGTAGTATCTGATTCAGTATATGTAGTTTTTAGAATCTTGAAGTCTTTATTCAATAAATAAGATGGAGAAATTACAAATCCCATTTTACTATTTTTAATTACTTTTTTTGTCTTATACTCCAATGAGTATATAGGTGTTCTTGTCTCAGACAAATGGAAGGATAAGATCAAATTTCCATTTGGAGATTTAAGTGTTTGAGCTTCTGTAGATATTAGGGAAAGCAAACATAAATTACACAATAAGAGAATAGTCCTTTTCATATGGTTGAATTAAAAGGTGATTATTAGGAACTATACAAAAGTAGAAAAAAACCGGACAAAATAAATTTTTATGTATAAAAGGGATTGTGCTCGCTCGCTAGGCTCGCTGCGCATTCCCTTGCCGCTAAAGCGGAAGGTGCTTAGACCAAAAAAAAAGCAGCACTTTCGTGCTGCTCATTTCTTTGGTCTGCGGAGAGAAAGGGATTCGAACCCCTGGAGGCTTGCACCTCAATGGTTTTCAAGACCACCGCATTCGACCACTCTGCCATCTCTCCAGTTCGATCGAGTTATTAAAACAAAACTGTTTCAAATCGGGTATCTAAGAACTTACTTTTTGATGATATTTCGAAATAAAATTAATTATTTCAGTGATTCACCTTAAAGGCTTACCTTAGAGTTTCATCTCAATCGGGCTGCAAAGATATAGATATTTTTTTATCTTCCAAAAAAAATTACACTTTTTTTATATTTTTTTTAAAAAAAATAAGCCCAGACTATACATCTGAGCTTATATTGTGATAATTAACCAAAAATTGGCTAAATAATTAATTCATCGTTTTTGAAAAATATTTCCTTTGAAATAATATTAGATATAAAGCTCCTACCGTTATACAAGAATCTGCTATATTAAAAATTGGGCGGAAAAATATAAAATGCTGTCCACCTATAAAAGGCACCCAATGAGGCCAATTAGAATCGATTAAAGGAAAATACAGCATATCTACCACCTTACCCAAGAAAAATGGAGCATAGCCTCCTGCAGTAGGAAAAATAGAGGATGTATGCATAAAAGTTGAAGAATCGAAAATCAGACCATAAAACATACAATCTATAATATTACCTAGAGCTCCTGTCATTATCAATAATACACCTACTAAAACTCCCCACGGCGCTTTCTTTTTAAGTAAACTCCTTAAATAAAAAAATATCACTACGACTAAAACTACTCTAAAAGAAGAAAGAATAATTTTTCCTATATCTCCACCAAATTGCATTCCGAAAGCCATTCCCTTATTCTCTATAAAATAGATTTGAAACCACTTTCCTAACACATTAAAATGTTCACCTAAATGCATATTAGTCTTCACCAAGATTTTTACTACTTGATCAACAACTAATAATACCGCAGAAATGAGAGCAAGTTTTTTAGCCCTGGTTAACTTCATTATTTCCCTAATTTTTCTTTATCCTCAACACTTAAAGTAGCATGTGGTACTAATTTTAATCTTTCTTTAGGAATTAATTTACCTGTCAGACGACTAATACCATAAGTCTTATTTTCAATTCTTACTAGAGCTGCCTCAAGCGATTGAATAAATTTAGCTTGACGTTGAGCCAATTGACTTATTTCCTCTTTAGATAAAGAAGACGCACCCTCTTCAAGAACCTTGAATGTAGGAGAAGTATCTTCAGTATCATTACTGGAACTATGCGTAATTGACGATTTTAGTTCGTTATAATATAATTTTGATTTTTCTAATTTGTCAAGAATTATTTCTTTAAATTCTTGTAATTCAGCATCGCTATAACGTACCTTTTCTTTTTTTTCTGTGTTCATAATTCAATCGTTTAAAAGTTAAATATAACCTATTCAAATTAATAATCTACTTTTTCATCGTTATTAGACCAAATTCTAAAAGGTTCTTGGCCCTCAGAATGAAGAATATTACAAACTTTAATAGATTTTTTATCTTTTGGAAGAGCTAACTCTTTATAAATAAATTCATCATCAAAACCAACTTCTGCAGCATCATACCTATCAGCAGCGAAAACCACTCTAGATATATGAGCCCAATAAACAGCAGACATACACATCGGACAAGGTTCACAACTCGAATATAGTGTACAACCATCCAAATCAAAGGTTTTTAATTTCTCACAAGCCTTTCTAATAGCATTAACCTCCGCATGTGCAGTTGGATCATTATCTACAGTAACAGAATTAGTAGCAGAAGCTATAATATCATCACCCTTAACAATAACAGCACCAAAAGGGCCTCCATCTACCGACTCAGCATTTTTAGATGCTAAATCTATAGCCATCTGCATAAATTTTTGATCTTTACTTTTATCTATCATAACCGTAAATTAACATTAATTACTTCTCTTCTTTATTTATAGCTACTTTAATAGTCTCGCCTCCAACCCAATCAATAACACTACCATTATCTAAATTATCCACTAAATCTATAGATAAAGCTAAAGTCTGAGAACAAATATAATCTTTATATGATTCTAAAGCCAATATTATATCATCTCTTTTTTCAATTTTAACAAAAATTTTGTCAGTAACCTCGAAATCAGAATCTTTTCTTAGATTTTGTATCCTATTTACCAGCTCACGCGCTATACCTTCAGCCTTAAGCTCATCAGTAATAGTTATATCTAGGGCAATAGTTAATTTCCCCTCTGTGGCTACTAACCAGCCTGGCATATCTTCAGAAATCACTTGGCAATCTTCTGCACCTATCTCGATTTTATTATCGGCAATATTCATTTCATAATTAACACCGTTAATAATATCAGATTCTATCTCTATAATCTCCTGTTGAGTAAGATTCATAAAAGTCTTATTAATATCTTTCATCATCTTACCATATTTCTTACCTAAAGTCTTAAAATTAGGCTTAATCTTCTTAGTAATAATACCAGTAGTATCTTTAATAAACTCTACTTCCTTAACATTAACCTCATTAAGCACAATAGACTCAACAGCTTTAAACTGCTCTTCAATTTTATCATCAAGAATAGGTACTAATATTTTAGCCAAAGGTTGACGAACTTTGATATTAACTTTTCTTCTTAAAGCTAAAATCATAGAAGAACTCTTCTGAGCTAAATTCATTCTCTCCTCAAGATCCTTATCTACATACTTCTCTTGATATGAAGGGAACATAGTATAATGAACAGAAGACTCTTTATGCATACCTGAAACTTTATTCAAATCCAAGAATAATTTCTCCATAAAGAAAGGAGCTATAGGAGCTGAAAGAATAGACACTGTCTCCAAAGCTGAATACAAAGTCTGATAAGCTGATAATTTATCTTTATCCATCTTACCTCCCCAGAAACGTTTACGATTTAATCTAACATACCAATTACTTAGATTATCACAAACAAAAGTCTGAATCAATCTACCAGCATTAGTAACATCATAATTATCGAAACAATCTGTAACTTCTTTAATAAGAGTATTCATAAGAGAAATAATCCATTTATCTATCTCAGGTCTTTCATCCACAGGAATCTGTGCTTCCTTATTATCAAAATTATCAACATTAGCATACAGAGCGAAGAAAGAATAAGTATTATATAAAGTTCCAAAGAATTTTCTTCTTACCTCATCCACACCCTTCTCATCAAATTTCAAATTATCCCAAGGCTGAGAATTCGTAAGCATATACCATCTTAAAGAATCTGCACCATACTTATCAAGCATAGTAAAAGGATCCACAGCATTACCAAGACGTTTACTCATCTTATTTCCTTTCTCATCTAAGACTAATCCATTAGAAATAACAGTCTTAAATGCAGCCCTATCATTAATCATAGTAGAAATAGCATGTAAAGTAAAGAACCAACCTCTAGTCTGGTCCACTCCCTCAGCTATAAAATCTGCGATTTGTCCAAATTCAGGATTATTCTTTTTCGCTAAGCCCTCTTGAGCGAATGGCATAGCTCCAGAATCAAACCATACATCGATCAAATCAGCTTCTCTAAACATCTTCTTGCCATCATCCGAAACTAAAACTATATTATCTACATAAGGTCTATGTAGATCTATCTTATCATAATTCTCTTTAGACTGATCACCTTCCACATAACCCTCTTTTTTCAAAGGATTTTCTTTCATCACACCAGCCTTAACAGCTTTTTCTATCTCATCATAAAGCTCATTTACAGTACCTATACACTTCTCACATGATTTATCCTCTGATCTCCATATAGGTAAAGGAGTGCCCCAAAAACGACTTCTTGAAAGATTCCAATCCTGAACATTCTCAAGCCATTTACCAAATCTTCCTGTTCCAGTCGAACTTGGTTTCCAATCAATTGTTTTATTTATCGCTATCATTCTGTCTTTTACGGCAGTTGATTTAATAAACCAAGAATCTAATGGATAATATAAAACAGGTTTATCAGTTCTCCAACAATGTGGATAATTATGGACATGTTTTTCTATTTTAAATACTTTATTTTCTAATTTTAGGGCGACACTAATATCTACATCTAAAGTAGGAGCATCTGCAGGCAAACTATCATCATAAGCATTTTTAACAAATCTACCAGCATACTCACTATAAAGCTCTACATTCATATTCTCCTCAACCCATTTCTCTGACAATTCAGATATCTCGTAAAACTTACCAGTTTTATCAACCATAGCTTGTCTCTCACCATTCTTATCTACCACCATAAGAGCAGGAACGCCATTAGCCTTACCTACTTTATCATCATCAGCACCAAATGTAGGAGCTATATGAACAATACCTGTACCATCATCAGTAGTAACGAAATCTCCTGTAATGACTTTAAACGCACCCTCTCCAGGATTTACCCATTTCATTAACTGCTCATAATGTATTCCTTTTAATTCACTTCCATTAAAAGCCTCTCCTAATATTTCGAAAGGAACTAATTTATCTCCTTTTTTATAATCCTCTAATTTTAGATCTGCTGCTTTTGGATTAAAATGACTATTCAAAAGAGCCTCAGCCACTACATAAGTAGCAGGGATTCCAGTATAAGGATTAAAAGATTTTACTTTTAAATATTTAATCTTAGGACCAACACATAAAGCCGTGTTAGAAGGTAAAGTCCAAGGGGTAGTAGTCCAAGCTATGAAATACACAGGAAATTTATCATCAGAAAAAAGGAATTCAGATTTTTCATCCCTTATAACTTTAAACTGAGCTACACATGTAGTATCTTTAACATCTCTATAGCATCCAGGTTGATTAAGCTCATGTGAACTTAAGCCAGTACCAGCAGCTGGAGAATAAGGCTGTATAGAATAACCTTTATAAAGTAAACCTTTATTATAAATCTTTTTCAACAAATACCATAAAGTCTCGATATAACGATTATCATAAGTTATATAAGGATCTTTCATATCTACCCAATAACCTATTCTATCTGTCATCTTAGTCCACTCTTGGGTATATTTCATAACCTCTGTACGGCATGTCTTATTATAATCCTCTACAGAAATCGATTTACCAATATCTTCCTTAGTAATTCCTAATTTTTTTTCTACTCCTAATTCTACTGGAAGTCCATGAGTATCCCATCCAGCTTTTCTATATACTTGGTATCCTTTTTGAGTTTTATATCTACAGAAAGAATCCTTAATAGATCTAGCCATAACATGGTGAATACCTGGCATTCCATTAGCTGATGGAGGCCCCTCGAAGAAAACAAATTTTGGTGCGCCTTCTCTCAATTTAATGGACTCTTCAAAAGCTCTTTCTTTTTTCCATTTATCTAATATTTCACTATTAATCTCTACTAAATCTAAATTTTTATACTCTTGAAACTTCATATTGATACCTTTTATATATAATAAGTTTGCAAAGATAACATATCTTGATTATTTTTGGACAAAATTCATAATAAAATTTATAAAATAAATGTCAATAATCGACATAGTTATACTAACCATACTAGTAATAGCACTTTTTAGAGGAATTCGTAAAGGTTTCGCTAAACAAATTTCTTCTCTAATAGGTTTAATTTTAGGTGTTTTGCTAGCATGTTCATTTTCTGCTTCTATAGGCAGATGGCTAACTACATTGGTAGATATTAATTTACAAGCATCTATAATTATCTCATTTATTATTATAATTTTTGGAGTAGTAATATCTCTTAACTTAATAGCTAAAATTATAATTAAATTTTTAAAATCTATATCTCTTGAGTGGTTAGATGAACTACTTGGAGCTATTTTTTCTATTTTGTTATCAATACTCGTACTTGGACTAATAATTTCATTTATAAACTACTCTAACGAAAACTGGTTAGTAATAATTCCTCAGCACCAAATAGAAAACTCTATTCTTTATAATTTCTTAGTTAAATTAACAAATCTGACCCTTCCATATTTAAAAGAGTTTTTCAGCAATATTAAATCTCTAGCAGTATAATCTAATTTACTATATGCCTTATTTTTTAGTTATATATTGACTATCAGGCAAATCTGTCAACATATTGATCAACTATCATTCATTTATTTTATAAAAAAAATAAATTTTATTTTTATAAAAATAAGTATTCACTATTTTTTTCAATTTCTATATTTTTTTGTAAAAAAAACCATTCTTCTAAAAAAAATATCTTCAATTTTGTATCTGAAATCGAAAAACAAAAAGAAATGGTAAACAAAAAATTTGAAGATTCTATAGACAGCATAATTCCTTATAGACATAAAGGAAAAAATAAGAGGTACTATTTATCTCTTATAATAGCACTATTAATTTCGTGCGTTCCAATCATGACATATTTGTGTTAATTAATTTCATGGAGGGAAGTAAAAAAGATTAGTGAAGAAGAGTCCTATTAATTTATCATTTTTAATATAAAGGCATGAGGACTTCCCTCCATTTCATTTAAATAGAATATTCAGTAGAGGAGATAAAAATGAAGAAAAGGAAACTGAAATATTGTAAAAGACAACAAGATAAAACAGACTGTGGTGCAGCTTGTTTATCTTCAATAGCCGCTTACTATGGTTTAAATCTACCTATTGCCATAATACATGATGCATGTGGTACCAACGAAGAAGGTAGCAATATGAAAGGCATTATAGATGCTGCTAATGAATTAGGTATGAATGGTACTGGTTACAAATCTGAAACTAAGAATTTATACTCTCTTATAAATATTTCCAAACCTATTATACTACACTTGCAAAAAGAAAACGGATGGCTGCACTTCATCGTTTTATACAATATTAATAAGAATAAAGCCGAAATAATGGACCCAGAAGATGGGAAAATAAAAAAGGTTGGAATAGATTATCTAAAGAAAACTTGGAGTGGATATCTGATATGTATAACGCCTGATAAAAACTTTATTCCTGCCGACAAAACCATCAGCAGAACCAAAAGAATAATATCCCTTATAAAGGAGAATAAAAAGGACCTGATAGCAGCATTTTTAGGTTCTATCGTTTACACGATAATGGGATTAAGTATATCTATATTCATTCAACAAATAGTTGATAATGTTATACCAGAAAAAGAATATTCATCTTTATTAATTTTCGGTATAGCTATGCTATTACTCTTTATCTTTTCTATTTCTATTGGTTATCAAAGATCAATATTTGCATTGCGATCAGGTATTAGTATAGATAATAATCTAGTGACAAGTTATTTTAATAAATTACTACATCTACCGATTTCATTTTTCAACCTCAGGTCCACAGGTGAACTGAACTCAAGAATAAATGATGCTTATAGAATACGCTCTTTCATATCTGGACAATTAATGATAATCTTTATTAGTATCATATCATTAATTATTTCCTTCGCTTTATTATTTACATATTACTGGAAATTAGCTCTAATTCCACTTATCTCCCTACCCTTTTATTATTTTTTATACAAAGTATCGAGAAAAATAAATAAAAAGACCAATAAAGCTATGATTGAATCCTCTGCAAAATTCGAAGAAAATAATATTGAAATACTCAGTGCTGTGAGAGGTATAAAATATATGGGAGCCCAAGAATATTTCTACAATAAATTTGAAAAAGGCTATACATCTATGGCGAAGAAAATATATAAAGTAGGAAAATACATATCAGGATTTGGAGCCTCTACAGATGGTATTACTAAATGTTTAACATTTTCCACTTTATTAGTAGGAGTATTATACGTCTTTAAAAACGAACTTTCTGTAGGAGAATTAGTCTCATTTTACTCGATTACAGCATTTTTCACCTCTCCTATTATGACATTAGTAGAAAGTAGTGATGAAATTTCAGAATCACAGATAGCTATTGATAGATTATTCGAAATATTGGACTTACCTACAGAAGAACAAGATGATTATATCAAACCAAATCTAGATAATGTGAAAAAAATCGAATTCGAACATGTTTCTTTTTCTTATCCAGGTAGGCTTGAACTATTCAATGATCTTAATATTTCATTTAATAATGGTGAAATTACTTGTATCATAGGAGAAAGTGGCTGTGGGAAAAGTACAATAGCCTCTCTTATCATGAGAGCTTATGTTCCTAAAAGTGGCAAGATTAAAATAGATGATATTAATTTATTAAACATATCAATACCTTTTTGGAGAAACTTTATCTCTATAATTCCTCAAAGAGCTGATATTTTTAATGGTACTATTCTAGAAAATATAACTCCTACTCCTGAACCTGATATTAATAAAGTAATAGAATGCAGTAAAAAAACTGGACTTATTTCTTTAATAAAAAAGGCTCCTAACGGATTATTAAGTAGAACTGGTGAATGTGGTAATTTTTTATCAGCAGGTGAAAGACAGAAACTTGCATTTACTAGAGCCTTATATAAAGACCCTCAATTTTATATATTAGATGAAGCTACAGCTTCTCTAGATGAAAATAGTAAACAAATAATCTTAAATCTCGTTTCGGGATTAAAAGAAAAAGGAAAGGGCATAATTTTCATAACTCATGATGAATACACCTCATCTATAGCGGATAAAATTATCAAAATATAAACGAATGCGCATTCGGAAAGTGGAAATCCACACACTTAAAAATAGTGGACTCATTTATTAATATTATATCTTATGGAAGAAAAAAAAGTGAAAGATTTAGTGAAGATGGAATCTTCCGAACTAATTGAGGTAAAAGGTGGTTTTAATTTTAAATTTTGGTCAAAAGTCATCAAAGCATTAGTCGCAATTATAGTATTTGTTCATGACTATGGTGAAGATTTCAAAGAAGGCTTTAAAGAAGGCTATAACGACAATTTTGACTAAAAAATTAATTAAAATATGATGACAAAACAATATTTAAATCAGAATTTAGTAGTAGTTTCTACTATAGAATCATGTACAATTTATGGTGGTAGGTCGGCAGAAGTTGGAGATGCTGTTCATTCATTTGGATATATTATAGGATTAATATGTAGTGTCTTTAGATTTAGATTGAGAAGAAAAGCTAAGAAATCATTAGCTTTTAGTAACTAATTATTAAAAAGAAAGGGTGCTGATTTCAGCACCCTTTCTTTTATTAAAATAACATTAGTGATTAGATATTTATTATATTTGCAGCATATAAAAATACATTAATGGAAAATTTTATTTTAATTGAAACTTCTACGAAAGAATGTTCTGTAGGTTTAATGAATGAATCAGGATTATTATCATTCAGAAAAGATAATGCCTTTAAAGTTCACGCTAAAAAAGTCATTCCTTTCATACAAGAAGTACTTGAAGAAAATAATCTTTCTTTAAAAGATTGTTCAGCTATCTCAGTGAGTAAAGGCCCTGGATCTTATACTGGACTAAGAGTAGGTGTTTCTTCTGCTAAAGGTTTATGCTTTGGAGCAGATATTCCTCTTATAGGTATTGGGACACTTGAGATTTTAGCACATCAAGCCAAAGAAAAATATTTATTAGATAAAGAAAACGATTCTGATACTATAATCCTTCCAATGATAGATGCTAGACGAATGGAAGTATATAGTTCCCGCTTTGATTATAATTGTAATAAATTAAATGATACCCAGGCTATAGTTCTCGATGAACATAGTTTTGATTTCGAATTTAATAATTATAAAAAGATTATTTTTATTGGCGATGGAGCAGAAAAATATAAAGAATGTCTTACTAAAGAACGATTAGAAAAATCTATCTTTGATAATTCATATCCAAATATAACAGGCATGGTACAACCCACTTTAAAAGCTTTTAAAGCTAAAAAGTTCGAAGATACAGCCTATTTTGAACCATTCTATTTAAAAGAATTTATAGCAGGTATAAGTAAAAAGAAACTCTTTTAATTAAAGAGTTTCTTTTATAAATAATTTCAATATTTTAAGAAATAAAATCTTATTTAATAAGTTTAGATATCTGCTTATCTAATTTATCTACATTAAATAAATTTTTGGCTACTATAGAACCTTCTTTATCTATAATAAACATTGAAGGTATATTCTTAATATTATATTCAATAGCAGCTGGAGTAGATGTTCCTAAACCATTACATACATTTACCCATGGTAATTCTTGAGATTTCACGACAGAAGCCCAAGCTGTTTTATCAATATCTAAAGAAACTTGATATACTTCTAAACCTCTAGAATGATATCTTTTATATAACTTTTTCAAATCATTATTAAATATCTTCTGATTAGCATCTTTAGATGACCAAAACATCAATATAATAACCTTTCCGTCAAACTCTGATAAATTTCTCACCTTAGAATTTACATCAGGCATAGAAATATCTGGATGACTTAAAACTGGAGCATTATTGATTTTATTTTTAATATTTAAATAAGATTCTTTCTTGCTTATATCATCTGCCAATGCTAACACATAAGGAGAGTTAGGATATACAGTTTGAAGGGAATCATAAACACTTTTAAAAATTAGAACATCATTTACTTGTCCAAAAACAGGTAATTGATCTGTGAACTTTCTATACATAACAGGAATAACACAGATAGATTTACTATTACTCATAATATATTTAATATCATGCTGTTTTTGCTTCACATATAAAGAACCTAATTCTCTCTTTAATTTTTCAATCTTCTGTTTATCATCCTTAATAGAGGCTTGCTCCATTTCTTTACTTAAATTTAAAAAATCAGAATATACCTCTGCGAATTGATTATCTACCTTCAATAATTCTAAAGACTCTGAAGAACCATCGATGATAGGATCATCATTATTATTCAAAGAAGTCTTTACGCGTATTTTATCTCCACTGTTAATTACTAGAGAAACTAATTTTCTATCTTTATAATAAACATAATAAAAGTCAGGACACCCTTTTTTTACTGAAGCCTTAAAAGAAATTTTGTTATTTATAACATCAATAGTGTCAATATTAACTATCTTATTGATATCCAATTTTGATATAATTACCTCAGTACTATCAGGAGCATCAGGAACATTTACAGTAACTTTAGCAGGCTTATTTTTAGAACAAGATACTGCTAAAATTGATGTTAAGACGATAAATATTATTATTTTTTTCATACAAATGAAGATATTTTTTCTGCTATTTCTGTAAACTGTTCAGGTGTCAATTCTAGTTTCTTCCTCTTAAAATCTAAATCCGATTCCTTATTTAATGGCACTAAATGTATATGAGTGTGAGGAACTTCCATTCCTAAGACTGCTACTCCAACCCTTTTGCAAGGTATGGCTTTCTCTATAGCAGCTGCCACTTTCTTAGCAAACATAAATAAACCTTGATATGTTTCATCATCAAGATTAAAAATATAATCTTCTTCTTTTTTAGGAATAACTAGAGTATGACCTTCAACTAAAGGATTTATATCTAAAAAAGCATAAAATCTATCATCCTCAGCTATTTTATAAGAAGGAATCTCTCCTTTTACTATTTTAGTAAATATTGTACTCATTATAACGAAATATCTAAAATTTCAAATTTTATTATACCAGAAGGAACTGTGACTTCAACTATATCACCAATTCTTTTCCCCATCAAAGCCTTACCAATAGGTGTTCCTGCAGCTAATTTTCCTTCTTTAAAATTAGCTTCACTCTCACCTACTAACATATATTCTACTACTTTATTATTTAGCAGGTTTTTCATCTTTACCTTCGTTAAGATTTGAACTTTATCAGTAGAAATTTGGTTTTCATTTAATACACGAGCATTAACTATAAGATTTTGTAATTTTGATATCTTTAATTCGAGTAGACCTTGAGCATCCTTCGCAGCATCATACTCAGCATTTTCAGATAAATCACCTTTATCTATAGCTTCTCCTATTTGTTTAGAGATTATTGGTCTCTGTTTTTCGGCCTCAGCTAAATCAGCTTTGAGTTTAGCTAAACCTTCGGCTGTTAAGTAATGTATTTTTCCCATATTGGCTATTTATTATATAATTAAAAAAGAATCCTGCATAATACAGGACCCTTCATTCTTTAATAACAAAGATACTAAATTTATTTAATATAAACTGCTATTAGCTGCTATTTCTTTATCTTTAGAAATTCTTTTTTTTAGTTTTTCTCTATCGGCAAACTTCTTCTCATCCCTAATTTTATCAAGAAAATCGATTTTAATATCCAAACCATATATATCTTCATTAAAATCTAATATATGAGTTTCAATAGTCTTTTCATTCCCCATATTAACTGTAGGTCTAAGTCCTATATTACAAACTCCTTTATATTTTTTACCTTGAATTTGAACAGAAACTACATATACCCCATTAGAGGGTAAAATTTTCAAAGGCTCGTACAATTTCATATTAGCTGTAGGAAATCCTAATGTATGACCAATTCTATTTCCCACCACTACTACTCCATTTAAAGAATAATTATGACCTAACATTTTATTCGCTAATTTAATATCACCTTCAAGAATATGCTCTCGTATCTTAGTTGAACTAACACACATCCCATCATTAGAGACTTCTTTTACTTTTACAGCAGTTATACCGACTTCTTTAGCTATCTGTATTATTCTATCTTGAGTAATAGTTCTATCATTACCTATAGTATGATCATAACCTATCACTAAATCAGCAATACCATATTTATCTTTTAAAAAATCAGATAAGAATTCCTTAGCAGAGAGTTTACTAAATTCTCTGCTAAAAGGAATAACTATAAATTCATCAATACCTGCAGCTAAGATTAGCCGCTTTTTCTCTTCAATATCCGTAAGAAGTCTGAGTTTATATGCATCTTGTTGAAGAATAGCTCTTGGATGTGGCCAGAAAGTGATTATTGCACTTTTCTCTTTTTTAATCTTAGCTATTTCCAGCACCTGGTTAATAATCGCCATGTGCCCAATATGTACTCCATCAAAAAAACCAGTAGCTGCTACAACCATCTTACTAATTCAAAATCTTGTCTATGTGGCAATAAATCATTCTTGGCAAAATATCTACCAGAAAGCTGATAAACACCTGTCGTATTAGGTAACAAATGACATCTATATAAGGCAATACCATCCTTCATTTCTACAAATTCAAAAGGATAAGTAGCCTTAGGAACATTTCTACCTTCTTTCTCATACGTTACTAGAAGCTCTACGCCAATATCTTTAGGATCAATATCACCTAAGAATAACTGCACTTCAGAAAGACAATCCTTACCAACTTTAAGTTCTTGTTGAAGATCACTAGGTTTAATAAAAGATTTAACTTCTATTTGATTCCAAGCTTTACGCATTTTATTCTTCCAAAAAGCTATCTCTTTAGCTATTTTATTATCATCAGCCTTAAGAGCTTGTACTCTTTTATATAATGGTAAATAAAATTTAAGGATATAATCATTTAACATCCTATTAGTAGTAAAATTACAAGCCACATAAGCGACTGTATTTTTAATAGTTTGAATCCAGTTTAATGGCAATTCTTCTTTAGGATCGACATCATAAAACATAGGAGCTATTTCATTATCAAGAATATTATAAATCATAGCTGAATCTAATTCATTCTGGAAAGATTGGTTATCATAACTTCTTTCAAGAGGAAGAGCCCATCCACATCCTTTTTTATATCCTTCTACCCACCATCCATCTAGCACAGAAAAATGCATAACACCATTCATAGCTGCTTTTTCACCAGAAGTACCTGAAGCCTCTAAAGGTCTAGTAGGTGTATTCATCCATACGTCAACACCTTGTACTAATTTTTTAGCCAAGTTAATATCATAATTAGGAACAAATACTATCTTACCTATAAATCTATCCATTTTAGAAATCTCAACTATCTTGGTAATAAGATCTTGTCCAGCTTTATCAGCAGGATGAGCCTTACCAGCAAAAATAAATTGTACAGGTCTATCAGGATTATTAACAGTTCTATCTAGTTCATCAAGATCATTAAATAATAAATGTGCTCTCTTATATGTAGCGAAACGACGTGCGAAACCTATAGTCAGTACGTCATCTCTTAATCTCTCTTTTATTTTAATGACCTCACGAGGAGAATAATGACTAGCGATAGATTGATCTGAAAGTCTTTTTAATACTGTTTCTACTAACTTATGTCTCAACTTTTTACGTGTATCCCATATAGTACTATCAGCTACCTTAAAGATACCCTCGAAACAAGTTTTATTATATTTATGGTTATTAAATTCTTCACCAAAGACTTTAGAATGAATAGTTTTCCATTCAGGTGCTGTCCACGTAGGATAATGAACACCATTAGTTACATATCCGACGTGATTTTCTTCAGGAAGATAACCTGGCCATAAATTAGAGAGAATATCTTGACTTACTTTTCCATGAAGCCAACTTACACCATTAATCTCTTGAGAAATAGAACAAGCTAAATTACTCATTGAAAACTGTTCATTAACATCAGTAGGATTTATCTTACCCAAAGACATTAATCTAGTCCAATCTATTTTCAACACATCTGTGAAGCCACTTATATATTTTCTTAATAAATCTTCAGAAAATGCATCATGACCTGCTGGGACTGGTGTATGTGTAGTAAATAATGAAGAAGCACGAACAAGTTCCAAAGCTTCATCAAAAGATAAGTTATCATTATTTATATATTCATTAAGTCTCTCAAGGCCAACAAAAGCTGCATGTCCTTCATTACAATGGTAAATATCGGCATCTATACCTAAGGCACGCATAGCCCTAATACCTCCAATACCTAACACCAATTCTTGTTTAAGTCTATTCTCCCAATCTCCTCCATAAAGGTGATAACTCACTTGACGATCTTCTGGAAGATTATCTTCATAATCTGTATCTAAAAGATATAGGTCCGTTCTACCTACTTCTACTTTCCATAATCTGGCATTAATATTACGCCCTGGGAAAGCCACAGAAATAGACACCCATTTATTATCTTTATCCCTTACTGGAACTGCAGGAATTTTAGAAAAATCTTGTGCATCATATTGAGCCTCCTGAGCTCCTTTTGAAGATAAATGCTGTGTAAAATATCCATATCTATATAAAAATCCAAAGGCTGTCATATTGACATTCATATCACTTGATTCTTTCAGATAATCTCCAGCTAGAATTCCTAATCCACCTGAATAAATCTTAAGAGATGTATCAAGACCATATTCCATACAGAAATATGATATAGCAGCTCCTTTTCTATTCGCTTTCTCTGCCATATATTTATCAAAATCTTCCACTACAGAATCGAAGTCTTTCAAAAACATATCATTTTCTGTAAGCTTTTTATACTCAGAAAGAGTAAGCATATCCAACAAAAGTATAGGATTATGTTTAGATTGTTCCCATTTTTCGGGGTCAATACTATAAAACAAATTTCTTGCTTTTTGGTTCCAACTCCACCAAATATTTTTAGATAATACCTCAAGTTTTGATAATCTTTCAGGTATATTACGCGAAACTATCACTCTAGACCACGAAGGTTTATTTATTTCCATTTTTTTGAATATGGTTGGTTTATTATTTAATTTATTCAATGATTTATTATGTTCAAGCTTAGCTACCGCAGCAGCATAAGCTTGTTTATAAAATTCTATGTTATTTTCCCACAATGCTATTTCAGAAACTTTTTCAGCATTGTTTCTATATTTTTCTACTTCTTTAGGAGAAAGAGAAGCTATCTCTAATATTCCATTTTTAACACTTTCTACTACTTCTGAATAATTTTCATCTACTCTTTTAATAACTTTAATAGAAGGATGTTCTGCATTAAAATAGTCATTTACCCATAGTCCAAATCCTGCAAGCGTAGTAGTAATAGTAGGAACTTTAAACGCTAGACTTTCCAATGGAGTATATCCCCATGGCTCATAGTATGAAGGAAATACTGATAAATCAAGTCCCATTAACAAATTATAGTAAGTAATATTTATAACACCATCATTACCATTAAGATAAGAAGGCATAAAAAATACTTTTACTTTATCTGATGCTTTATTCTCTAATCCTACCTGATGTAATTTTCGCAATATTTCGTCTCCTTCAGGATACGTTAAATAATGAGTAGTATTAGTCGTATAAGATGAATTCGCACCATTCATTTTAGATACCAATTCTTTATCTGGTCCTTTTATTCCTCCTGGCACCATAATAAATGCTAATATATTTCTTGTATTAAATTTATCAGCATTAATAGAAGCTAAAGAATCAATAAAGACATCTATTCCTTTATTTTTATATTCATATCGACCTCCAATACCTACGAACACAGGTGATTCAATATCATCTCCAGACATAACATTAGCTAGCTGAGCTAACTTTAATCTAGTATTATTTCTTATTTTATCGAATTCTTCACCTTTAGGGACAAAATTATTTTCAAATCCATTAGGGGTAACTATATCTACCTTCCTCCCTATCAATTTTTCACATTCTTTGGCAGTAAGATCACTTACAGTAGTAAAGATATCACAGAGTTCAGCAGATAACTTCTCAAGTGAATATTTAGCTGCTATATTTAACTCTTTAGCCTTTTGTATAGGATCTAGATAATCTAGTTGACTATACAAAGGAATGTTATTACTAGAGAGAGATCTACCAAGTACAGTAGCATGTGTAGTAAATACAGTAGCCACTGGAACTAAATGTTCTTTTAAATATAATATTCCTCCTCCAGACATCCACTCATGGAATTGAGCTACTACTTTATTCTCAGGAGAGATGATATTCTCCATTAAACTTTCGATTACTTGTCCTGCAGCATAACCGAAACATAATGATTCAACATAATCCCAAGTTCCATTAAGTGAATCTAATTTAAATAATTCCCATAATTTAGAAAGAAGATCATTTTTAGTTTCAAATAATGAAGTAAAGTTAACTAATATCGCTATAGGATAACCTGATATATTCCATCTACCTACCCTGACACGAATACCAGTTTCTTCTTGTAAAGAATCTTTCCATGTTTTAAATAAAAGTGGGTCTTCATTAAATTCTGGATTCTTATTAGTACTCATCCATACATCAGGCCCTATAAGAATATGTTTATCCTTATACTCTTCGGATAAATTTAATACTTTAGTAGCTAAAACTGTATTTATTCCTCCTACCTTGTTACATACTTCCCAACTAACTTCTATAAGATAATCCGGAGATTTAATATTTTTTAATGTCATAATTTTATTCTCTATAATCTATCCTTAAAATTTTATCAACTCTTAACATAAAATCACTTAGCACATTCATATAATTAATAAACGCCTCATAAGGTGTCGCATAAGGATTGAAATAGCTATGTACTGATCCATCTGAAAAGAATTTTGTACACATATAATAAAAATGGTCACTTTCTTGTAATCTCAAATAGTCTGCCATAATTTCATCATCCTCTGTAGCTAACACTCTATCTCTAATTGAGTATAATTTAGAGAAGGCCTCATTTTGAAGTTCATTACCTAACCATGCACTCGTATCTCGTTCTTCATCTGCCCATGAAATAGGGAATGGGACATTTAATGGTGCTGTTGGAGTATATTTTTTCGCAGCTTCACTAACTGTAGAAAATTCGAAATCACTATTATTAATAATTTCATTTGGCAAAGCTTTTAGAAAATCAAATATACCAGATTCTACTTTCTGATGTTCACCAAAAGTCTCATAATCAATGAAAAGATTTAAAATATCATCATTTTTGCAAGCTTCTTTTAACCATCCAACATATTTTTCACTAGTAATAGGCCATTCTTGTGAAGATTGATCAGAAAATCTGAAAGCTATATCATCACTTAATGAAAAATTCCTCAGAAGTAATTTCATCTCAGAATTTATAGCATTACTATATATATAATTAGGACTTTTCCATCCAAGAATCTGTTTAGCTCCTTCAGCTAACATAGTCTTATAACCCATTTTATATGCAAGATGTCCTATTTCATCTGAATAAATCAATTCAGTATTTCTAAAAGCCGTAGGCACCTTACCAAAGAGTTTTTTCATAAGATTACTATGTCTCTTTACTTGACTTCTAAATTCATCAGGTGATATTAAGGAAGATAAGGAATGAGAATATGTCTCTGCTAAAAATTCCACATCACCAGTAGCTGCTAGTTTTTTAAAACTTTCTATTACTTCTGGCGTATATTTTTCAAATTGTTCTATAACGACACCTGAGATCGAAAATGTAACTTTAAACTTTCCTTTATATTTATTTAAAAGATTAAGCAATAGTGCATTAGTTGGTAAATAACTTTCTTTAGCCACTCTCTTTATTATAGATTTATTAGTAAAATCATCATAATAATAAGAATTGTTACCTATATCAAAAAAACGATATTGTCTCAGTCTATCTGGCTGATGAACTTGAAAATATAAACAAATTGTCTTACTCATAATCCTTAAGTGTTGTTGAATAAATATTTTTTACTTTTTTAGCAGCTTCATCCCACTTCATTAAATCCACTTCATTTTTACCTTGAGTAGATGTCATTTTAGCTAAAGCTGGATAGGTTAATAATGCATATATAGCGTCAGCTAAAGCATCTACATCCCAGAAATCTACTTTTATAGAGTGTTTTAAAACTTCTGCTACACCTGACTGTTTAGATATAATAGTAGGTATATTTGAAACCATTGCCTCGAGGGGTGATATACCAAAAGGCTCTGAAACTGAAGGCATTACATATACATCAGATAATTCAAACATACGTTGTACTTCTTGTCCTCTTAAAAAACCTGTGAAGTTAAATTTATCTGCTATTCCTAATTTAGCTACCCTTCTTATTGAACTATTCATTAAATCCCCACTTCCAGCCATAACAAATCTAACTTTATCTGTTCGCTTAAGAACTTTAGCAGCTGCTTCTATGAAATATTCCGGTCCTTTCTGAAATGTAATTCTACCTAAAAATGTTACTATCTTTTCAGAAGTACCTCTATGAATCTTCAAAGTTTCTCTATCTTGAAAATCTACAGCGTTATGAACAGTAAACACTTTATTCGGGTCAATACCATATTTATTAATAACAGTATTTCTCGTGAGATTACTTACTGTAATTACCTTATCCGCCTCTTGCATACCCATCTGCTCTAGACGAAACACTTCATGATTTATATTATTTCCACTTCTATCAAATTCTGTAGCATGAACATGAATAACTAAAGGTTTACCTGAAACCCTTTTAGCAGCTATTCCCGCTAAATATGTTAACCAATCATGAGCGTGGATAATATCAAAGTCCTGTTCCTTAGCTATAGCACCACCTACGGCAGCATAACGTGCTACTTCTTCCATTAAATTAGTCCCATACTTACCAGAAAACTTATATTTCTGTTGAAAACTTATTTTTAGATTATCAGCTTGATATTTTTGTTCCTCAGAGACCATTTCAGAAAATTTCTCTGGATCAATATAAGGAACCATATTTGTTCCTATTTTCAAAAAGTCGATCTTCGATAAAAAATCTTGAGGATTATTAGTTACTACTTCGGCCTCTACATCACTAGCATTAATAAAACTAGCTACCGATTTATCTTCTTCTCCGGAAGTGGAGGGCATTACGAATAATACTTTAACACCTAAATTAGTAAGGCCTCTCACTAATCCATAACATGCTGTACCGAGACCTCCTGCTATATGTGGTGGAAATTCCCATCCGAACATTAACACTTTCATATTATTTTTCTTTAGTTTGGTTCAACAAATACATAGCACGTAACAATTCCGATACACTCGTAGCAGATGAAACAGCACCATGAGGATGATAAGGAGGGTTCCCATCATATAATTCAGCTACTGTTCCGACTCCATGAACAGTTAAATCTTCCTCAAAAGCATTCACTAATCTCTCTCCTTCACTAACAAAAGATTTGCCAAAAAGCTTTAAAGAAGCATCGATATAAAAACCTAAAAGCCACACTCTTGTAGAACCTTGGTGATAAGCATCATCTCGTTGACTTTGATTACCATCATAGATACCTCTATATAATAAATTATTAGGAGATAAAGTTCGAATTCCTTTAGGTGTCAATAATTCTTTTTTTATAATCTTTAATATTCTAGCTTGTTTTTCTTCCGATAAAGGCGAATACTCAAGAGCTACAGCTGATAACTGATTAGGTCTAACAAATTTATTAGGGCCTTTCTCATCAACATAATCATAAAGACATTTTTTATCCTCATTCCAGAATATTTTTTCAAAATTATTCTCAAATTTTTCTTTAACTGAAAGAAGCTTCAATACCAAATCTTTATTTCTTCCATACTTAGTTAACATATCTATCGTAAAACATACAGCATTATACCATAAACAGTTAATTTCTACGTCATATCCTCCTCTTTGGGTAACAGGATCTCCATTGGCATAATATGCATTCATCCAGGTAAGAGCTACTCTATTCATCTTAACCCATAAAAGGCCATTATCATCTAGTCTTACTCCCATACGACTTGAATCCAGGAAAGTCGCCAACATCTTCCGATATCTTAATGAATAATCCTTCCAAATCTCTTCTTCTCTTCCACAATACCTTATATACTGCTGAAGAGTCCAAAAAGCCCATAGTGAGGAATCAGGTTTTCTAGAACCTTGAATTAATCTATCTTTATAATCTTTTAATGTACAATTTAATATATTTTTAAAAGTCTCTTCATCTCCATTATTAAATATAGTTAAGCCAGGAAGTATCTGGAAAGTTTCTCTCAAACCTTTACCCATCCATGCATAACCCATGATAATATCCTGTTTCTTCCCATATTTATTAATAAATTGAGAAGCTGCTTTCTTCAAACAAGACTCATAATCATCTCTTTCTATATGTAAATCGTAAACTTTATTATATTTTTTAGTAATGCTACGAGTAGCTACTTTTTTAGTCGAGACAGAGACTATAATAGATTCTCCTTTAGATATTGGTAATTCAAAATATCCAGGAACTAATAAATCCTCTTTATTAGAAAAGCCTCTTCTTTTTTCCTCTTTATAAACTATTCCTTTATTCCATACAGGATCGTGAACATAATCATTTTTTACATTCGTCTGTATGTATAGAGTTGGAAATTTATCATATAATTTATATGCAGCTCCGTTATCAACCTCTACATAATTAGTATTAGCCACATCATTCTCTTGAGTTAAATCATGAATAGATCTAAATGCTAAAAATGGTTTAAGTCTAAGATATGTCTTAGAATGAGCATCTAATAAAGTATATTTTATAAAAAGATTATCACTATCATCATCTAATAATAGTTCTTTCTTAAATAACATACCTCCTACTCTATAAGTAATAGCTAAAGTCTTTTTAAATTCACAATTAATAATATATTTATGTCCTCTTGGTTCATATACATCTCCATAATAATGAATACCTAAATTAAATTCGCGCTGATGCTGAATGAGTGTTTCATCTAATGACGAAAGAAGAAGATATTTTTTCCTATCAAATTCTGAAATAGGAGTTATAAACATACCATGATACTTTCTAGTATTACAGCATACTATCGTCTGATTAACATAAGAACCATTTTTATTAGCAGCTACCACTTCTCTTTGGAGAGAATACTCTAAATTAATTAACTCTGCTTGATTAAACTTTAAATACGACATAATATTTATTTATTATTCCTTAATTTATTTTTTGTAAAACTAAGGCTGTTCTATTTGGCATATATAATTTTAGACGACTTTGGTCATCTAAATTTTCAGTATAGTGTAAAATTTTATCATCATTTCTATCAAATCCTCCGAAAAATGACATATCCGAATCTAATACTATTTTATACTCTCCTTCAGGAGCTATAAAAGAGAAATCAGTGTATGAATTTGTAGGATGGAAATTAAACACAAAAATAAATTTCCCTCTACCGACTATTAAAATTTTATTAAAATCATCAATATAAAGCTGAGAAGGAACATCACTCAATATTCTATTATTTCTCACCAACTTTATCATATGTTGGTCAAAATCTTTTAATTGAATATATCTTAGATTAGGATCCTCGACTAAATTCCATTGACGACGTGCATAAGCATAAGACCAATTATTCCCTTCTCGAGGAAAATCAATCCATTCAGGATGGCCGAATTCATTACCCATGAAAGTTAAATATCCATTCCCTGCTGTACAGAGAGTAAGAAGACGAATCATTTTATGAAGAGCTATACCTCTATCAACTATAAGATTTTTAGAATCTTTGTTCATAGAAAAATACATCTCTTTATCCATTAAACGGAATATTATGGTCTTATCTCCAACCATAGCCTGGTCATGACATTCAGCATAACTAATAGTTTTCTCGTCTTGTCTTTTATTAGTAAGCTCATAATAAATCTGCCCCATACTCCAATCTTCATCTTTGAGCTCTTTTATCCATTTTATCCAATGGTCAGCTATTCCAAGATTTAGACGGTAATCAAAACCAATCCCTCCTTGTAAAATAGGAGAAGCTAAACCCGGCATACCACTAACATCTTCAGCTATAGTAATAGCATGAGAATTAACTTCTTTCACTAACATATTAGCTAAAGCTAAATACACTAGAGCATCTCCATCTTCATTACCATTAAAATAATATGAATAATCTAAAAAGGCAGTTCCTAATCCATGATCATAATAAATCATACTAGTAACTCCATCAAAACGAAAACCATCTAACCTGTATTCTTCCATCCAAAATTTTAGATTAGAAAGAAGAAATTTCACAGTAGTATCTTTTCCATAATCAAAACATCTAGATCCCCATGCAGGATGATGACCACGAGCTCCATCATGGAAATACAAATAAGGTGTCCCATCAAGTAGGCCTAACCCTTCTACTTCATTATCCACAGCATGACTATGAACTATATCCATAATAACAGCTATTCCTAAGCTATGGGCTTCATCTACTAGTCTCTTAAAATCCTCAGGAGTTCCAAAACGAGAACTCACAGCATAAAAGCTTGAAACTTGATACCCAAAGGATCCATAATATGGATGTTCTTGAAGAGCCATTATTTGTATAGTATTGTATCCTAATTTGCTAATATAGGGCAATACATTCTCTCTAAATTCGTTAAACGTAGAAACTTTCTCTTCTTTAGAGCTCATACCTATATGAACTTCGTAAATAAGAGGAGATTCTTTCTTAATTATTCTTCTACTCTTCCATTTATAAGTCTCTTTAGGATCCCATATTTGAGCAGAAAAGATTTTTGTTTTTTCATCTTGAACACATCTATATGCATAGGCAGGAATTCTTTCTCCTTCTCCTCCATCCCACTGTACTATCCATTTATATAAGTCCAGATGTTTAATCATATGAGCAGGAACTTTTAATTCCCAATTTCCCCCATCGATTCGGGTAAAAGAAAAATCTACTTTCTTTTCCCAATTATTAAAGTTACCTATTAAGTATATAGCAGTGGCATTTGGCGCCCATTCTCGAAAAACCCAATATTTATTTTCCTTATGGGCCATATAATATAAATGATTATTCGCCACAGAAGACAAAGTACGACCATAACCAGCTATTTCCTGTTTACGCCTTACTAAATATTGATACCTTTCATTGATAATCTTCTTATATGGCATCAAATATGAATCATTATTATATATCATATTGACTTATTTTACAAAGGTAATAATATTATGAATATTTTCTTCATTTTTCCTCAATTCCTCTCTACAATATTTAATTAGCTCGACAGCTTTTTGAATATCCTCAGTCATCTCTTTCAAAGACTCTTCTGACTCTTCTACTTTAGTCACGAACTTCTCAAGTTCCTCCATCGCTTCTTCGTAAGATTTTTTCTTTTTATCCATTATTTTTCTTTTTATTTACACGTTTTACTTCACAATCGATATCCCCATCACTCAGCAATACTTTTACAGGATCACCAATCTCCACCTGACTCACACTATCTAACTTTTTATTTTCACTATAAACCAAAGAATATCCCTTTTTAATTAACTCCAGAGGGTTACTACTCTTCAATCTCTGTTCAAGTAAAGAAATCCTGGAATATTCCTTCTGCATTCTCTCTTTGAAAAGATGGTCTAATTTAATCATTATTTTGTCAAATTCAGAACGTTCCCTCTGAAATTTGTTTTGAAGAGACATTTCCAATCTATTAGCGAGATTATCTAACCTTGCATCCTCTTGTGCATAAGCATCTATAATAAAATCTGCTAAAGCCGTAGGCGTTTTAACACTCACGCGAGCTACCATATCGCAAACATGATAATCTCTTTCGTGTCCAATCGCACTAAAGACCGGCAAAGGGAATTGTGCTATATTAGTACACATTTCATAATCATCGAAACAAGCCAGGTCCGTCATTGAACCTCCGCCACGAAAGAGCAACACTACATCGAACTCCCCATATTGCCCCGAATTAATCGCATCCAAAGCACGTATAACACCTTCTGAGGTAGCATCCCCTTGCATAGGAGAAGGGAACAATGTCGTAGCAAACTTAAAACCATATTCATTATTATCAAGATGATTTATAAAATCGCCATATCCTGCCGCCGTCTCAGAGGAGATCAAGGCTATTTTAAAGGGCAATGCAGGTAGTTCTATCGAAGTATTCATGTCAAACATGCCTTCGTCTTTCAAACGTTTTATAGTTCTAAGTCTATTTTGTTCTACCTCGCCAATAGTAAATGAAGGTTCTATATCATTAATAATCAGGCTCATTCCATATAATTCAGAATAATTCACCTGTACTTTGATAAGTATTTTCATCCCTATTTTCAGATCTTCACCTGTCGTTTCATGAAAATACGGGCGAAGAGTCCGCCACACTCGACTCCAGATAATTCCTCGTGCCTTCGCCTCTAGCTTTTCTCCATTTGCATCTTTATCTACTAGATCTAAGTAGCAATGGCCAGAAAAGTTAGTAGTTACAGAACTTACTTCAGCTTTAACCCATATGCTTCTTGGGAAAGCTTGGATTATTTTATTTTTAAGCTCTTTCTGTAAGTCAAGTAAGCTTATTCCTTTTTTTTCTGACATATTTTTATTATTTTTATGTACAAAGATAATAATTTTGTATTTTTGCCTAAAATTATAAAAAATGAAAATTACTCAAGCTGAATTTTCTGGTAGTAGTCAGCAACTTAGCGATAGGCCGAAAAAAAAAGCGGCAGAATTCGCCTTCATCGGAAGGTCTAACGTGGGTAAATCATCATTGATTAACTGTTTATGTGGAAGAAAGAATTTAGCACGCATTTCTTCAACCCCGGGAAAAACTAGACTCATCAACCATTTTTTAATAAATGATACTTGGTATTTGGTAGATTTACCTGGTTATGGTTATGCTAGAATGTCAAAATCCGCCGCAGCTAAAATGGATAAAATGATAAGTCATTATATCATTAATTCTGAAGAACTTGTACTTCTTTTCGTTTTAATAGATTCAAGACATGATTTGCAGAAATTAGACTTAGACTTTTTAATCTCCTTAGGTAAAGCAGAAATTCCATTTTCTATTATCTTTACCAAATGTGATAAATTAAAGCCAAAAACCTTGGAAAATCAAATAGAAAGTATCAAAAAAGACTTACTCACATATTGGGAAGCTCTTCCTCCTATGTTTTTAAGTTCAGCAGAAAAAGGTACAGGAAGAGACAACATACTAGATTACATCGACTCTGTTTTAAGTAATATATAAACCAAGAATTTTAAAATAAATACATCTACAATGGATCAAGAACATAATATTAAAATCTTTTCTTGCAGAAGCTCTCGCTATCTTGCTGAGAAAATCGCAGCATCTCTAAATTTACCATTAGGTGACTCTATAGTAACTGATTTTAGTGATGGAGAATTCCAACCAGTTTTAAACGAAAGCGTTAGAGGAGCTACCGTCTTTATAATTCAATCAACATTTCCTCCAACAAACAATCTTTTCGAATTATTATTAATGATAGATGCAGCTAAAAGAGCATCTGCTTATAAAGTAATCGCAGTAATGCCTTATTTTGGTTGGGCTAGACAAGATAGAAAAGATAGACCAAGAGTATCGATTGGAGCTAAACTAGTAGCTAATTTACTTATTGCTTCTGGATGTGATCGTGTTATGACTACTGATTTACACGCAGACCAGATCCAAGGATTTTTCGACATTCCTGTTGACCACATATACGCTAGTTCGTTATTCTTGCCTTACTTAAGACAGATGAATATAGAAAACCTTTCTATAGCAGCACCTGATATGGGTGGAGCCAAAAGAGCTAATGCATACTCAAGAATTTTAGGATGTCCATTGATCGTATGTCACAAATCAAGAGAAAGAGCCAATGTAGTTGGATCTATGACTGCTATCGGTGAAGTTGAAGGAAAAAATGTAGTTATTGTTGATGATATGATCGACACAGCTGGAACATTATGTAAAGCAGCTGATGTACTACTTAAAAAAGGAGCTTTAAGTGTTAGAGCACTAGCTACTCACCCTGTACTTTCAGGCAGTGCATATGAAAGACTAGCTAATTCAAAACTTAGTGAAATAATAATTTCAGACACTATTCCTCTAAGACCATCAGCAGATTCTGACACTAGTAAAATAAAAGTAGTATCTGTAGCTAATTTATATGCAGATATTATAAATAAAGTATATTGCAATAAGCCAATAAGTTCTAGCTATACCTTTTAAATAGAATATACTATGAACAGCATAAATATATCCGATATTCATGATATTCTTATAAAGAAAATTAATTTTTTCGTCGAACAAGCTGGTATATCAAATACAGTGATAGGAATTTCAGGAGGGATAGATTCTGCTGTCGTAGGAGCATTAGCCGTAGAAGCTTTAGGTAAAGAGCATGTGCATGGTTTATTGATGCCGTCTGATTTTTCGACACTTGAATCTGTAAATGATGGTGTCAAGTTAGCAGACAACCTTGGAATAACTTATGATGTGATATCCATTAGTTCTATATATCATAAATTCATACGATCTATAGAGCCTATATTTAATGGAGATAATTCATGGGATTGTACACAAGAAAATCTTCAAGCTAGAATCAGGGGAACCATTATTATGGCATATTCAAATAGACATAAAGCTTTAGTATTAAATACATCTAATAAAAGTGTGCTTTCATGCGGCTACGGTACGTTATATGGAGATTTAGTAGGAGATTTATTAGTTATTGCAGACTTATATAAAACTCAGGTTTATGAATTGGCACGTTATCTGAATACATATAAAGAGATGATACCTCTTTCGACTATAGTGAAAGCTCCTTCAGCAGAACTAAGGCCGGGACAGAAAGATTCAGATTCATTACCTGATTATAATATAATGGACCAAATATTATTTAAACTTAATGAAGAGAATTTATCAGTTTCTGACATCATAAAAGAAGGATTTGATGCTGATTTAGTGAAAGAGATATCGAAGTTAAGAGCTGGTTCATCATTTAAAAATGCACAATTAGCTCCAGTGATAAAGATAGGAAAACGTCCTATCTTTGATAAAAGTAAATGGATTTAAAAATATTAAAGAAATGGAATTATTTATCGCAGCAGTAGTATTTTTAGGTTTAGGAATATTTGTCATGAATTTTAACATTATATTTCGCAGAAATAAACCTTTTCCAGACAGCGAAGTTGGACATAATAAAGCAATTAAAAAATTAGGCATTAGATGTGCATCTGGAGCTGAAAGGAAATTATGGAAAGGAAAAAACAATCCTTTAAATCAAGGTAAACAGAAAACTGTTTATGATTACTCTGCATGTTCATCGTGTGATGAAGACTGCGCATTAAAACAATAAAAAAATATGAGTTTAGTAGCTATCGTAGGACGTCCTAATGTAGGAAAATCTACATTATTTAATAGATTAGTGGGTATGAGACAGGCGATCGTTGATCAAACGTCAGGCGTTACCCGTGATAGACATTATGGAAAATCTGATTGGTGTGGAAGAGATTTTTCAGTAGTAGATACAGGAGGTTATACTGTTAATTCGGAAGACATTTTCGAAAATGAAATAGTAAAACAAGTTAACATCGCTATTGAAGAAGCTGATGTGATATTATTTCTTGTAGAAGTAGGCACAGGAATTACTGATTTCGACGAAAGTATCGCGAAAGTATTAAGAAGATCGAAAAAACCAGTAATACTTGTTGTAAACAAAGTAGACACAGGAGCTAAGCAATTTGATGCTTATGAATTTTATGGTCTAGGTCTAGGAGAACCTATCACCATATCTTCAGCCAATGGAAGTGGAACAGGAGAATTATTAGATGAACTTGTCAAACAACTTCCAGAAGAAGAAGAAAAAGCAGAAAATGAAATCAAGATTCCTAGAATATCTATTGTTGGTAAACCAAACGTAGGTAAATCCTCTCTTACCAATGCTCTCCTTGATGAAGATAGAAACATCGTTACTTCTGTAGCAGGAACTACCAGAGACTCTATTGAATCAGAATACAATAAATTCGGGCATAGATTCACGCTTATAGATACTGCAGGATTACGTAAGAAAACCAAAGTTAATGAAGACTTGGAATTTTATTCTGTCATGCGTTCTATACGTGCTATAGAGAATTCTGATGTATGTGTCCTAATGATTGATGCCACGACAGGCATGGAATCACAAGATATGAATATCTTTAATCTTATCAATAAGAATAAAAAAGGAATAGTCATCGTCGTGAATAAATGGGATACAGTAGATAATAAAGATAGTAACACTATGAAAACATATACTCAAAAGATATATGATAAGATTTCTCCTTTCGTAGATGTTCCTATAGTCTTTACTTCTGTGCTTAATAAGCAAAGAATATTAGACGTCTTAGATAAAGTCGAAGAAGTATCAACTAACTATACTAGAAAAATCCCTACATCCAAGCTTAATGAAGTTATGCAAGAGGAAATAAATAATTATCCACCTCCTGCGACTAAAGGTAAATATATTAAAATTAAATTTATCACTCAACTTCCTACTAGAAGTCCATCTGTAGCATTTTTCTGTAATCTTCCTCAATACATAAAAGAGCCATACAAGAGATATCTGGAAAATAAGCTTCGTTCGCATTTTGATTTTACGGGTTGTCCTATACAAATATATATGCGTAAAAAATAAGCAGTCATAATTAAATGACTAGAAAACTATTTAGCCTGATTCATAAAAAAAGAATCGGGCTAATTTTTCATTATTCTGATTTGTTGAATATAATTTCCTTCTGTAGAAGTTTTCACGAAAATTGTTACTCGATATTTATTACCACCAGCTTCTAACACTCCTATAGCATATTTCATCGGTGCCCTGCCAGATTTATGCATTATATTAAACTGCTTAGGATTATTATTATTGAAGAAATCCTTCATAATTTGACATGCTTGATTCCTGCTACATTCATTTACATTACCTAGAAGATTGATTTCCAAGTTTTCAGCAAACCATGCAGATAAATTCTCAGCATTGCCCTGGCGAATATATTTAGATATTGGCACAAATACATCACACTGATCATTAAAATGGACACGTGAAGTAGATACTAAAGGAATTAGCATCATAATCAGTGAAAATATAATGGTTTTTTTTATCATAAAATATATATGGTATATTATCTAAATATCGCTTGTAAGTTGTTATTCCAAAAAAAGCAAAAATCACGCCAATGTAATTTTTCTTGTTTATTTACTTTATAATCAAAATAATAGTTTTATTTTTGTGGATATGAAGATTACATTATTAATGATAGGAAAGACTAGTTTTCCTTTTGTAAAGGAAGGATTAGAAATGTACGAAAAACGTTTAGTTCATTATATATCATATAAAAGAATAGAAATCGCCGATTTAAAAAAAACATCTGCACTTAGTAAAGAACAGATAAAAGATAAAGAAGGAGATCTGATATTAAAACATATATCTTCTCAAGATGATCTTATTCTGCTTGATGAAAAAGGAAAAAGTTATTCCTCTATAGAATGGGCATCATATTTGGAACACAAAATTGTAAATTCAGGAAAAAACATAACTTTCGTTATAGGCGGAGCATATGGTTTTTCTGAAAAAATATATAAAAGAGCTAATAGTAAACTTTCATTTTCTAGAATGACCTTTTCTCATCAGATTATTAGATTATTCTTCACAGAACAAATTTATCGAGCTTTTACTATTATTAAAGGTGAACCATACCATAACGAATAATAAAGTCTTGGATATATAAAATGAATAAAAATGATAAAGAACATTAAAGAATTTTTTGAACAATATAAAAAGAATAGAACAATAATTATATGGCTATTCGCTTTTTTAATGTTTGGTATATCCTTTACGCAGAATAAAACTGATAGAATAAAGCACGAAACACGTCAAGTTCAGAAAGAGATAAACTCTCGAATGAAAATTCTGGATAAATATGCGAAAAAGGCTTTAGACGTTCCTGTCGACCAATGGGTCAATTTCAATAATTTTCCAAAAGATATGGTATTATATAAATATAATGCCGATACTCTTCAGAGTTGGGTAAATCTATTTCCCATTTCAAACGATGAAGTCGATCTTTTACCTCTATGGTATAGAATACATAATTTAAATAATCAGAATTTATTTAATACCCCACTAGCATATCTAAGTAATGACATTCAATATGCTAATCTAGGTACATCTTGGTATTTAATAAAGCCTTACAAAGAAGGTCGAGTCAAATTAATAGCTGGTTTATTAATTAAATCAGACTATAGTTCAGAAAATGCCGCACTTAACAATAAGACTAATCCTAAATTAAAATTAGACAAGCATTACTCAACTATTCCTCTTACTATAGATGATAGCCATATTATATATTATAAAAATAAACCTATTTTTTCTATAATAAATAATAGCTCTATTTCCATAGATCATCCTAGAACTGAATATCGATGGATAGCTATACTCTTTGTTATTTTGGCTTTCTTTTCGCTTCATGATAATAAAAGAAGCTTTACTTCATTATTTCTTTTATATTCAGGCTTAATAATTACACATATCTTCGCGAAAGGAATGATTAACGTCTTAGAGTCTGATGTTAAACTCTTTTCTCCTATATTATATGCAGACTCCAACCTCTATGATTCGTTAGGACGATTATTAATTAGTCACCTATACATATTTCTTTACGTTCTAGCTATTTTTATGCTTAAAAAGAAGTTATATAGTCGTTTTTTAAAATTAAACTATAAACTTCGTAAATTAATTTCTAAGATTAGCATAGCATTACCAATCCTGCTACTTATTTATATACATATAAGTTTAAGATCATTAATGCTTAATTCAAATATAGTACTTGAATTATATAGAATAGATGAAATTTCATTTTATACAGTCTTAATATACTTATCATATGCATTATTATTTGTAACGCTATTTATGTCTTTGAATCTCGTAGAAATGACATTTAGAGATAAAATCAAAATTGTATTATCACCTACGAAGATTGGAATTATTTTCTCTCTAATTATATCTCTATATAGTATATCTACAATTGGAATTTATGGTTTTCAAAGAGAAAAAGAAAGGACTAGGGTTATCTCCAATAATCTCTCTATTAAACGAGATATTTCACTAGAACTCCGACTTAGATATGTAGAAAGGTTCATAGCTACAGATAATGTAATTAATCTTTTAATAAATGTACCAAATGGAGATGATATCATAAGAAATAGAATATATGAATCTTATCTAACAGATATTAGTGAAAAATATAATATAAGAATAACCATATGTAATGAGAATACCAGACTTCTCACAGAGAGTTATGCCCAACCTGTTAATTGTTTCGAATTTTTCAACAATAAAATTATTTATAAATATGGTATAAAACTATCACCATTTTCTCCATTTTATTATTTGGACAATAACAACGACCAGATTAATTATATAGGATGCTTTAATTATCTGAGAAATAATATTTTATATGATTTATTCATAGAGATAGAATCAAAAACTTCAGACAATTCGATAGGATATCCTTCTCTATTAACAAGTACTTTACTAACGACTAAGAAAAGAAATTTACCATACTACTACTCCTATGCTAAATATCACGATAATCGTCTTATTTCGAAAAAAGGCTCATATAATTTTCCAATAGAGATAAATAAAAGAATAAAAAATGGCTATTCAACTAAATTAGAAAATGGATACGTTAAGTTTTATAATAAGGTATCAGATAACAATGTTATAATAATACTCAGGAAGAGTAGAAGTATTCTTATTTATCTTATCGCTTTTTCATATACATTATTATTTTTCGGTTTATTTCTTTTACTTTTCAATAGACCTGGAAGGAAAAAAACTGGAGAGTTAATAGCTAAATCTAAATATTCATTAAGGACTAAGATAACATATTTATTATCTTCAGCATTAGTCACATCGTTACTATTTATCGGTATCGGAAGTGTTCTTTTCGTAGTTAATATAATTCATGATAATAACGAGCTTCAAGTAGAGCAAAAAATCCATACTATACAAAGTACTTTATCTGAAATGTGTAAATATGCTAAGACTTACACAGAGATAAATACCACAGAAATGTTTAATGCCATGGATCAAGTATCTAATAATACACATGTAGATATAAACCTATTTGACCCTCATGGTAGATTAATTCGCTCCACAAACCCTGAAATATTCAACCAATATCTAGTTAGTTCAAGAATAGATAATAAAGCTTACTATCCAATTATATTCCAACATCAAAGTCAAGTAATATTAGAAAAGAAATTAGGTAATTTAAAATATTATTCTTTATCTGCTCCTATTTTTAATCTTGATGGTAAACTTATAACTATAGCTAATATTCCTTATTTCAAGAATGAATCTAATTGGCAAGATTCATCTTCTATAATAGCAGCTATTGTAAACTTATATTTAATTTTATTATTAGCTGTATTACTTGGAGGTGTCACCATATCTAACTCTATAACGAAACCATTAGCTATTATAAGTAAGAAATTAGAAGATATGGATTTTTCTAAAAAGGGTAAACAGATAAATTATAAGAGTAATGATGAGCTTGGTACTCTAGTGAAAGCATATAATAAAATGGTGGTAGATTTAGATTCTAGCACTAAGAAATTAGCTCAAAATGAAAGAGAACAAGCCTGGAAGGAAATGGCTCGTCAAATAGCACATGAAATCAAGAATCCTCTAACTCCTATGCGTCTTAGTATACAACATCTTATAAGATTAAGACAGCGTAATATCGAAGGATGGGAAAAGAAATTTGACGAATTATCTGTATCTCTTTTAGATGAAATAGATATACTTTCAGAAACAGCATCAGAATTCTCCAGCTTCGCTAAATTCTATAATGAAGACAATGCAGTTATTGATTTAATTAGTATCCTCAACGAACAAAGAATTTTCTTCGACCACAGAGAAAATATCAAAATGCTTTTCATAAATATGATAGATAATGCTTATGTATATGCTAGAAAGAGTCAAATAACAAGAGCATTCGTTAATCTTATATCTAATGCTATACAAGCTATTGAACCACAAGGAGGTGGAAAAATAAGAATTATTATAAAAGAAGAAGATAATTTCTATTATACTCGTATAGAAGATAATGGAGAGGGAGTCAGTGATGAAAATCTCAACAAATTATTCAAACCTAATTTCACTACGAAAAGTGGAGGTACTGGTCTGGGACTCGCTATTTGTAAAAGCATTATGGAACAAAGTAATGGTGACATATCATATGAACGCTCAGATATGGGAGGAGCTTGTTTCATAGTTAAGCTACCAAAATACATAGAAAAAAGGTCGTAAAAAATTACGACCTTTAAATATAAATTAATTAGAAATAAATTTCTATTTTACTCTTTCACCATATGAACGGTCTACAGTATTTACTTTAATAATATCGTCTTGATTAATGAATAAAGGAACCATAATCTCTGCTCCAGTTTCTAATGTAGCTGCTTTTAAAGCATTGGTAGAAGCTGTATCTCCTTTAACTGCAGGCTCTGTATAAGTAACTTGTAACTCGACATAAGGAGGAAGTTCACATGTTAAGCATCTATCTTCATCTACATAATACATCATCTCTACTACTTGCCCTTCTTTCATTAAATCTGCATTTTGCACTAAATCTTCTTCTAATGAAAGTTGTTCAAACGTTTCAGTATGCATGAAGTTATATCCTAATTCATCTTTATATAGATATTGATAAGGTCTTCTTTCGATAACGATAGGTTCGATTTTCTCGCCTGCATTAAAAGTCCTTTCAAGAATTTTACCAGTTTCAAGATCTTTTAATTTTGATTTTACAAATGCAGCCCCTTTACCTGGTTTTACATGTTGGAAATAAATAATAACGAAAGGTTTGTTATTGTATTTTAAATACAAACCATTTTTAAAATCTGCAGTAGTTGCCATATATATTTTTTTAAATTTTCTAAAAAGGAGTGCAAATATACAAAAAAATCTGCTATTTATAAAGATATAAGGAATTTAGCTACTCTATCAAGCTGCCATCTAGGTGTCGAAGTCGCTCCACAAACACCTACTTTTTCATCTTGAATAAACCAATCAGGGTTAATATCATTCTCGTCATCTACTCTATAAGTCCTTTTATTATTGGCTTTACATAAATCACATAGAATTTTTCCATTAGAACTTTCCTTTCCACATACGAAAATAATAACAGACATCTCTTGTGCGAATTTTATCAAAGAATCATGTCTTCCAGATACTCTATGACAAATAGTATTAAAAATCTGAAGATTATCATTAGTTACCATCTTTTTTAACTCTGAACAGATTCTATTATATTCTTCGGTAGATTTAGTAGTTTGAGAAAATATAGCTATAGGTTTTGATAAATCAATTCTTTTTTTGAATTTATCTTCAAATAGTTCAGAATAATGTTCTATTACGAATGCATCTGAATTCACCTGCCCTACTAATCCATTAACTTCTGCGTGTCCTATTTTACCAAAAATGACTATCTGGCCTCCATAGGGTTTAATTTTATTATAAGTCTCTGAAATCTTTTTCTGTAATTTTAAAACTACAGGACAAGTACAATCCACCAAATCTAGATTATTTGCTTTCGCATATTCATATGTAGCAGGTGGTTCTCCATGTGCTCTAATTAAAACTTTTTCATTAGATAAATTATGATATTTAGTATAATCTATAGTATTGAGGCCTAGAGCTGCTAAACGTCTTAATTCCACATCATTATGCACGATAGCACCTAATGAAAATAAGGTATGATTTTTATTTAACTCTCCTTCAGCTCTTTCTATAGTATGCTCGACTCCAGGACAACATCCCGAATATTCATCAACTACTACTGTTTTAATTTTTTTAGATGCTGCTTTTTTAGCCGCTTCGATATATGGTTTAATCCAAACTAGCTCTTCATCTAGGGTCATATTACTATTATCTAATAATACAGATTCAGAAGCTTTACGAAGTGGATCTTTAGACCTGTTACTATCTATAAAATCTCTATCATTAATATTTTTGAGAACTTCTTCAAAATTAGCCTTATCTCCTTTTGCCTGCATTTCTTTTAAACGACGCATAGCCCTGATTTCAGGATCTGCTGTCATAAATATTTTAAGTTCAGCATTTGGAAAAACCGCTGTACCTATATCACGACCATCCATCACGACTCCTTTATTAGCACCTATACGACGAAGAACGACGTTTACATAATCACGTATAGTCGGGACTGCGGCCATGTAACTTACCTTATCAGAAATAGCCATCGACCTTAGAAGAGTCTCTACATTTTCATCATTTATATATGTTTCACTTTTACCAGTTTTAGAATTAAATTTAAAAGAGAGATTAATATCTTTTAATTTTTCTTTTAAAATGTTTTCTTCGATGGTATTATCCTCATTAATGAGCTTATTGCGCATAGCGAATAATGTCGAAGCTCGGTAAAGAGCTCCTGTATCGATATATATGTAACCTTCCATCGCGGCTACACGTTTAGCAAATGAGCTTTTTCCTGTGGAAGAAAGACCATCTATGGCGATTATTATTTTTGTCGTCTTCATATCGTGACAAAAATACAAAAAATAACTATCTTTGTACACTAAAGATTGGAACGTAATATGAAAATATTAATAATTGACGACGAAAGGAGTATTCGTAATACTCTAAAAGAAATATTAGAATTCGAAGGACATAAAATTTCTCTTGCTGCAGATGGTGAAGAAGGATTAAAACTAGGCATATCTGAAAATTTTGATGCTATCTTTTGTGATATCAAAATGCCAAATATGGATGGTGTAGAAGTTTTAGCAAAACTAATAGAAGGAGGATGTGATGCTGCTATAATTATGATTTCCGGACATGGCTCCATTGATACGGCAGTAGATTGTATTAAAAAGGGTGCTTTTGATTTTATTCAAAAACCTTTGGACCTGAATAGAATCTTAATTACTCTTAAAAATGCGACAGATAAAACAGAATTAGTTAAACAAACTAAAATCTTAAAAAAGAAGACTTCGTCAAATGTTCCTGAAATAGTCGGTACATCAGAAGCTATTACTAAGGTAAAAGAAATGATCGACCGCGTAGCTCCTACAGATGCAAGAGTATTAATTACAGGCTCCAATGGTACAGGTAAAGAATTAGTCGCTCGATGGTTACACGAAAAAAGTGACAGAGCTAAAATGCCATTTATAGAAGTCAACTGTGCAGCTATTCCTAGCGAATTAATCGAAAGTGAACTTTTCGGTCATGAAAAAGGTTCTTTCACCTCTGCTATAAAACAACATAAAGGAAAATTCGAACAAGCAAATGGAGGTACATTATTCTTAGATGAGATTGGAGATATGAGTCTCGCAGCTCAAGCGAAAGTACTGAGAGTACTCCAAGAAAACAAGATAACACGTGTAGGTAGTGATAAAGATATAGATGTAGATGTAAGAGTCGTAGCCGCTACTAATAAGAATCTAAAAGAAGAAATAGAAAAAGAGAATTTCCGCGAAGACCTTTACCATAGATTAAGTGTTATTCCTATTCATGTACCAGCATTAGCTGATAGAAAAGATGATATTCCATTACTTGTACATCATTTCATTAAAGAAATTAGCCAAGAATCTGGAAAGCCTATAATGAAAATTGATAATGATGCTATAACAGCCCTTCAACAATACAAATGGAGTGGAAATATCCGTGAACTTCGTAATGTAGTCGAAAGGCTTATAATTTTAGCCAATGGAAAAATCACTAAAAAAGACGTAGCACTTTATACTATCCCTCAAGATTAGAATTTATTTCTCATCTTGAGATTTATCGCGCATAACAGCCTTTCTTAATTCGAAATTCTGTCCTAAATACTTACGTCTGACATCAGGATTAGCAGCTAACTCCTCAGCTGTACCACTCTCTAAGATATTACCCTCATATAATAAATAAGCACGATCGGTAATAGCCAAAGTCTCATGAACATTATGGTCAGTAATTATAACACCTATATTTTTAAGTTTCAGACGTGCTATGATATGCTGAATATCCTCAACAGCTATAGGATCCACACCGGCAAAAGGTTCATCTAGTAAAATAAACTTAGGATTAATAGCCAGAGTACGTGCTATCTCACACCTTCTTCTCTCTCCACCAGAAAGCTGAATTCCCATACTTTTACGTACTTTCTGCAGTCCGAACTCTTGAATAAGTGACTCCAAACGCTCTTTTCTCTGAGCTTTAGTCATCTTGGTCAATTCCATCACTGAGAGAATATTATTCTCCACAGACATACGTCTGAAAACAGAAGCCTCCTGCGCTAAATAACCCAAACCAAGTTGAGCCCTTTTATACATAGGAAGTTCAGTAATATCTTTATCATCAAGAAATATTTTTCCCGCATTAGGCTTAATCAAACCAGTAATCATATAAAAACTCGTAGTTTTTCCAGCACCATTAGGTCCCAATAATCCAACTATCTCTCCTTGCTGGACATCTATAGAAACACCTTTAACTACAGTTCTAGCCCCATATTTCTTAATTAAATTTTCACTATATAAACGCATACTAACTAATATCTAAATTTAAATCCTTTTGCAAATTCTGTAATTCACTATTATTTTCCAACAATATTTTCGCCGCCTGAGTAGGAGTATGATAATTACTCTCAGTCTCAGCAGGCTTAATCACTACAATATCTATGCAAATCTTATTATTTTTTAACTTTTCTCTTAAAAACTTCACTAAAGAAAGTTTACAATTCTTTTCAAGCCACTTCTTCTGAGCATCATTACTAACATTAAACTTAACCTCAAAACTCTCTGAAGAAAATGTATAATTATACTGAAGCATAGCAGCTGCCAAACTATGTCTGGTTCCCTGTTCTTTTTTAGCAAACTCAGTCCAAGCATCTTTAAACTGCTCCTGGGAAACAGGCTCCATCAAATCCTTCTTCTGCATCTCTGCCACCTTCTTCTTGCTCTTTTTCAGCACTTCATCATGCTCAGCACGTATAGACACACCTGGTAAACGATGAACACTCTTAGGCTTTTCTTTTTTATTCACGGCAATAGGCACCTCCGGAACAACATTCTGCTTCACATTTTCCGTAGCAGAAGCAACAGGCATCGCAGCAGGTTTTGCTATCGTAGTCACTTTCTTAGCTGGAGTAGCAGAACTCGCAGTCGCTTTACTCGTCGCAGCCGATGATGCGACCACATTCGATGTTATTACATTCGATGTATTTACATTACTGGCAGCAGTCTTATTAGTACTACTATTAACAGCTTGACTAATATGTTGATTAACAGTCTGTTCCGACATTTGTACAGCTTGCTTATCTTTTGGCTGGATAAAAGCCAACTTCATCAATGAGAACTCGATTAAAAGTCTTTGATTACCAGACTGTTTATATTTTGATTCACAATCTGTCGTTATAGATAATGCCTTAAAAATAAATCCGATATCTACATTAGATGCTTGTGATTTATATCTCTCTGATAAAGAAGGAGATAATGCAAATAAAGAAATAGTACTCTTCTGCTTACTTACTAATAAATTACGAAAATGATTACTCAATCCAGCGATAAAATGCATAGCATCAAAACCTTTAGATAAAATCTCATCAAAAAGTACCAAAGGCCCGCTATAATCTCTAGAGAGGAACATATCCGTCAATTTAAAATAATATTCATAATCAAGAACATTTAAATTCCTAATTACACTCTCATAAGTTACATCCTTTCCACAAAAAGCTACCATCTGGTCAAACAATGTCAAAGCATCCCTCATCGCTCCGTCCGCTTTTTCTGCCAATACATAAAGAGCATCTTGTTCTATTTTCACACCTTCCTTATCTGCTATTTTCTGTATAGCAGCGGAGATATCATGAACAGATATCCTATTGAAATCATAAGTCTGACAACGAGATAAAATAGTAGGCAAGATTTTATGCTTTTCTGTCGTGGCCAATATAAAAATAGCGTGAGCAGGTGGTTCCTCAAGAGTTTTCAGAAAGGCATTAAATGCTGCTGAAGAAAGCATATGAACCTCATCTATTATATAGACACTATATTTTCCAATAGCTGGTGGGATGCGTACCATCTCTGTCAGATTTCTAATATCCTCGACAGAATTATTTGATGCTGCATCCAATTCATGAATACTAAAAGACCTCCCCTCCTGGAATGATAAACAAGACTCGCACTTTCCACATGGTTCCATATCAGGGGAAGGATGGAGACAATTTATCGACTTCGCGAATATCCTAGCTGTAGATGTCTTACCAACGCCTCTTGGTCCACAAAAAAGATATGCATGAGCTAGTTTCCCACTAATAATAGCGTTTTTTAAAGTTTTGGCAATATTTGATTGTCCTACTAAAGATTCGAAATTATCAGGTCTATATTTCCTGGCAGATACTATAAATTGTTCCATAATTACAAATATAAAAATTTAATAATCATTTTTTGTTATTTTTGCATATTATTAGAAATCTAATAAGTTTTAGTTTACTCTATTAATTACTCATAAATGCGTATATCATGAAAAAATATTTTAAAACTATAATTATAGCTTTTCTGGTTTCCATTAGTTTATCAAGTCAAGCTCAGATCAAATTCAATAATAAAGGTAACAATATTAGAGATTTTAAAAATAAGACTACTATGGTAGTGCTGAATAGTCATAATTCCATGTTAGATTTATTGTTGAAAAATGCTATAAAGAAAAATTGGACTATTTCAAAATATGAATTCTGTAGTCAAGAAGATTTTAGAAAATTAGCCTCAGATACTTCTTATTATTTTTTAGTAAAATATAATAAAAGTACGGCTAGTAAAAGTGGCTCTGTTTTACAATATCTTACTCTAGTTAAAGGAGGTTCAAGAAAAGGGCTATTTTATAATGAGTCTAAAGAGATATCTCAAAACCTTAATAATATGGCTACTATTATTTCACTTCCTATGCAGGATGATGCAGATGAAAGTGGAGATATTTATAATTTTCTACCTTCATATATTAAGATAATACAAAAACACGTTAATAGTATTTTAGATAATAAAATAGTCGCATTTGCTGGAATGATGATGTATTCAACAAATTTCGAAGATGAACCTAATAGAGTTATCTTTTTTAATAAAAAAGACTTAGGTCTAAATGATATTGATTTAAAAAACGATATGAAACTTTTTAAAGGTAAGGCTCAGATAGTAGATCAAAAGACCATAGAAAATGTCATAAAAGAAAAAAAGAATAATGTCCTGGTTTCTTTAAATGTTAGTCCTTTAAATCCTCAATATGGGGATGAGAATTATAATATGCTTATAAATCCTCTTGAAGGTACTTTAGTATATTATAAAAAGACTAAAATTAGTCGTCGAGCAGGCAAAGGTTTTCATCATTTAGAATTAAAATGGCTTTCTGCTTTTTACAAATAATCGTTCTTTATAAATTTAAAAATATATATGCAATTTGCATTTAAAAAACATAATTCTCCTGTAGCATATTGTGCTCTGAGTATAAAATCTGGTACAAGAAATGAAGGTAAAAAATATGGAGGATTAGCTCACTTCGTGGAGCATCTTCTTTTTAAAGGAACTAAATATCGTTCTGCTTCTGTAGTTAATGGATATATTGAAAAATTAGGTGGTGAGTTAAATGCTTATACATCTAAGGAAGAGACTGTTATCCATGCTACTGTTTTAAAAGAAGATTTACATAAAGCTGTGGGTTTACTCATAGAAATGGGGTTTCTTTCAACTTTCCCCGAAAAAGAATTTCTAAAAGAAAAGGATGTCGTAATGGATGAAATAAGTTCATATAAGGACAGCCCTTCTGAGCAGATATATGATGATTTCGAGGAGTTACTTTTTAAAGGCTCTCCCCTAGCTACTCCTGTCTTAGGCTCTGAAGAGTCTTTAAAACAGATTAGTCTCGATGTAGTTAATGATTATTATACTAAGTTTTTCACCTCTGAAAACATGAGTTTCACCTTAGTAGCAGATGTTGACGAAAATGAAGCTATTAAAATCGTTACTAAATCTCTTCTAAAATATAAGATGAAAAATCCTACGATGAGGATTGATTTAGATGATATTCAAAAGATTATAAATAAAGATTCTTCTACTTTCGCCAATGGTAATATTAATCAGGGCTCTACATCAAGCACTGCTAACATTGCCCTAGAACATAATGCCACTAATGTTGATAATGATAATACGTTTCATAAAGTGGTAGAACTTCATAATCATCAGACGCACTGTATATTAGGGTGTAAAGCATATTCTTATTATGACCAAAAGCGTATTCCTCTTACCTTACTATTGGATTATCTGGGAGGGTCGGCTGCGAATTCACGTTTGAATACTATTTTAAGGGAAAGAAATGCTTTAGTTTATAGTGTGGAGGCCTCTTATGCGCAGTATTTAGATACTGGAGCTATCACTATATATTTTGGTTGTGATAAAGAGAATTATCAAAAATGTATTGATCTGATTAAGAAAGAGCTTAAAGCTGTCGTAAATAAAAAGATTCCTTCTAGGACTTTAAAGGCTGTAAAAAAACAATTTATGGGTCAATTCGCTATAGCTTCTGATAATGGAGAGGCTCAGTGTTTGTCCATGGGTAAGAGTTTAATGATTCATCGTAAACTTCAAACTGTTGATGATATAAGAAAAGAAATCGAGGCTGTCAGTGCTGAAGATATGCAGAATGTAGCTCGCGAACTTTTAATTCCTGAAAAGCTTTGTATTCTTATATATAAAAATATAGGTTAGTGTTGAGAATTTATGATAGATAATAATAGAATTATTAATACTTTAAATTGGATAGAACGTCAAACTTTTTTACGTACTAAACAAGCTCATATGCTATCTTCTGGCGTACAGAGTTCTGTTTTGCGCATGTTATCTAAAATGATTAAGCCTAAAAGAATTTTAGAGATTGGTACTTTTACAGGCTATTCTACTATTTGTTTAGCTACTGGCATTATAAATGATGACGGGAAAAAAGTGATAGATACGCTCGAGGTTAATGATGAATTAAAAGACCTTATAGATGAAGGTTTCGAAAGAGCAGGGATATCTGAAATGATAAATCTTCATATAGGAAAAGCATGTGATATATTAAAAACTCTTCATGGTCCCTACGACTTGATATATATTGATGCAGATAAAAGAGAATATCCTTTATATTACGACTTAGTTATCAATATGTTAAGTCCAGATGGCTATATCATAGCTGATAATGTTATATGGGATGGTAAAATTTTTATGACGAATCCTTCCAATGATGCTCAAACTAGAGGGATTATAGAATTTAATCATAAAGTTTTGGCCGACCCCGAGGTCGAGAATATAATTCTTTCTGTCAGAGACGGCCTAAACATTATACATCATATTAAATGATGTTTATTCGAATTCAGTTAAAACTTTTTTAGTCTCAGCTATTTTTTGTTCTAATAATTCTTGAGATGTAGCCTCACATAAAAATCTAAGATATGGTTCAGTGTTTGAAGGGCGTATATTAAACCACCAGTCATTAAACTCTAAACGATAACCATCGAAATCCATTACTTTATTAGGTTTAGCTTGGTTCATAAAATAATTATAAACAGCAGTCATAGCTTCTTGTTTCTTTTCTATCTTGAAGTTAATCTCTCCAGAATTAGCATATTTAGATATTTCGCTAATTAATTGAGAAATAGTGCGTCCTCGTCTTTTCATCTCAGAGACGATGTCTAAGATTATTAAAGATGCCATTATTCCTGAATCAGAATAATAAAAATCTTTGAAATAAAAATGTCCAGCTAATTCTCCTCCGAAAAGTCCATCTATCTCTCTAAGTTTTGGGGCTGCGAAAGCTCTTCCTACTTTCCAGGTATGAACTTCAGCATTCATAGGTGCTAAGTATTCTGCTACGGCTTTAGAACTTCTGATTTCTTGAAGAACTTTAATCTTTTCATCTGTATTACGACTAGCAGATATTTTAGCATAGCGTTTAGCCTCAGAACTTGTTCCTATTCCTTTCAAGAAGAAGTTTCCTAATAGAGCTATCATAAGATCAGGAGAGATAAATTCTCCATTTTCATCTATAAACATGACTCTATCAGCATCACCATCGTATATGACACCTATGTCACATTTATTTTTCTTAACGAAATTTCTCAATGCCAGGGTATTCTCAGGGATTAATGGATTAGCCTCATGATTAGGAAAAGTACCATCCATTTCATCGAAAATATATTGAATATTTTCACTCTGTGGAAGTAAATCTTTTATAAAAAGAGAAGCCATACCATTAGAGATATCTATTCCTATTTTTAAATTTGATATATCTCCTACATATTTACGCTGAAATGTTAAATATTCTTCACGTAAATCTAACTGTTTTACTATTCCTTTTGAAGATGCTACTGGTGTAGCCTTTCCTTCATTTATCCATTTTTCAATAGTTCCTAGACCTGCGTCATATCCTACTGGTAAAGCATTTTCTCTAGAAACTTTTAAACCATTATACTCACGAGGGTTATGAGAGGCTGTTATCTGAACGGAGGCTTTAAAACCTTTTGCTGCTGTACCGAAATAGACTAAAGGTGTAGTACTTAACCCTATATCAGTAACATTCGCACCTGCATCTGTCAGACCTTTAATAAGATAATCATGAATCTCAGGTGATGAGTTCCTCATATCTCGTCCGACAAGAACCTCTTTAGTTTTCAATAATTCAGGTATAAAATAACCTATTTTATAAACTGTATTTTTATCAAAATCTTTATTATAGATTCCTCTGATATCATAAGCGTGAAATGCACCCATTTTATTTATTTTTTAATTAATAATACTAAGTTTCTTAAGGAATATTTATTTTTTACGTACTAATTTAATCTTATATGTCGTACGTACTTTTCCTTTCTGTATATTGTGAAGTTTAGAGGCTATCATTTTCTTTCGTATTGGAGAAAAATGATCGACGAATAAAATCCCATTTAAATGGTCATATTCATGTTGAACCATTCTGGCTCCAAAATTATCTAATTCCTCTATATGTTCTTCAAATTTTTCATCAAGATATTTGATTGTAATCTTTTTAGGTCGAATAACATCTCCATTAATTCCTGGTACACTTAGACAACCTTCGCCATATTCTGAAGTTTCTTCACTTTCTTTTACGATAACAGGATTAATCATAATCCTTTTGAAATCTTTTAGTTCAGGGTAAACATCAGACACATCACTTCCATCTACAACGAACATACGAAGGCTTTTCCCTATTTGAGGACATGCTAGCCCTACTCCATCAGACTCCTTCATAGTTTTCCACAAATCATCAACAAATTGTGCAAATTCTTCTTTATTAATTTCTTTTGGGTCTATCTCCTTAGCTTTCGCTCTAAGAACATCAGATCCCATTATATAAATCGGATAAATCATACTCTATTTTTAAATATTATTATGTCTTTAATTCTTTCTATTCATAAACGTTTGCAAAATTAATGCTGCGCTTACTTTATCAACCGCAGACTTATCTCTGCGTCCTTTTTTCTTCACTCCACTATCTATTAATGACTGAAAAGCCAAAACAGATGTAAATCTCTCATCTTCAAGTACTATTTCTATATCAGGAAATTTTTTTTTCAACTGTTTTAAAAAAGTATCTACATAACGAGCAGCTTCGGAAGGTTTGTTATCCATATTAATAGGATATCCAACTACAAATTTTTCAACCTTCTCTTTATCTGAATAATCTTTCAGGAATTCCATTATCTTTGTAGTCGGAACAGTTTCTAATGGTGAAGCAAATATTCTTAAGGGATCGCTTACAGCGATACCTGTCCTTTTTTTTCCGTAATCGATTCCCACTAGTCTGTCCATATTGTATATATTTTTTTATATTTTGCCAAATTTAATGTTACAAATTTAATGTTTATTACCAATAATGAGTAAAAATACGAAAAGAAAAAAAGAAAAAGTAACTAGAATTAGACTTGCTATCATAAATAATGATACGCATAAACCTCTATTCGTGATAAGGGGTACTAAATTTAAATTTATCTCTAGTGCTATATTTCTCGTAATATTTATAATCGTCCTTGCTTTTATTTTAGTAGCAGGAACTCCTTTAAAACAATTTATTCCTGGTTACCCTTCTACAGAAACACAGCTTGCGGCATTGCAAAATATTAAAAAGATAGATTCTCTTGAACAGACTATGCAAACATGGTCGATACAATTCGCTAATATACAACGAGTTATTAATAGAGAAGAACCTCTTCCTCTAGATTCTATTTTAAATCTAAATAAAGGTCAAAAAGCTGTAGAAATTAATAGAATTTATGCTAAAAAAGATTCATTACTGAGAGACGAGGTTAAAAAGCAAGAATTATTTAATCTTAATTCAGATAATTCTCTTCAGATTAAACAAGTCGAAGGTATGCTGCTTTTCCCTCCTATAAAAGGTATAATCACTCAGAAATATGATATTGGGGAAGATCATCCTTTCATAGATGTGGCTACTAAAGAAAATGCCGTAGTTAAATCCGTTTTAAATGGAACTGTTATTTTCACAGCATGGAATGATGAAACTGGATATACCATACATATTCAACATGAGAATAATCTAATCTCCATATATAAACATATAGTAAAACCATTAAAGAAACAAGGGGATAAAGTAACCGCGGGGACACCTATAGGTCTTGTTGGAAATGTAGGCAAACTCAGTACTGGACCTCATCTTCATTTCGAATTATGGCATAATGGAGAACCGATTGACCCAACTAAATATATTAATTTCTAATGACAAAAAAAAGAATAGCCATTCTTGGTTCTACTGGCTCTATTGGGACGCAGACTTTGGATGTAATAAGTCAGCATCCTGATTTATTCGAAGTCGTACTTCTTACAGCCAATAATAATAGTAAACTTTTAATCGAACAAGCCATCAAATTCGATGTTAACACTGTCGTAATTTGTAATGAAACACATTATAAAGATGTGCAAAAGGCTCTCGACCCACATTACATCAAGGTATTCGCAGGAATAAATTCTGTGGAGGATATTTTAAGTTCTTATGATAATATAGATATCGTAGTGGCTGCTATGGTAGGTTTTAGTGGACTAAAACCTACTATGGCAGCTATACGCGGCGGTAAAACTATTGCCTTAGCGAATAAAGAAACATTGGTTGCTGCTGGCTCTATAGTTACGAGAGAGGCCAAGAAGCACCATTGCCCTATATTGCCTGTGGATTCTGAACATTCTGCGATATTCCAATGTCTCCAAGGGAATAGGTCTCCTATAGAAAAAATATTGTTAACGGCTTCTGGTGGCCCTTTTAGAACTTTTTCTTATGAGGAGTTAGTGGGTGTTACTAAGGCACAGGCTCTGAATCATCCGAACTGGAATATGGGGGCGAAGGTTACTATAGATTCTTCGACTATGATGAATAAAGGTTTCGAGATGATCGAGGCTAGATGGTTGTTTGACGTGGCTCCAAAAGATATAGAAATCGTGGTTCATCCTCAGTCTATTATTCATTCTATGGTGCGTTATAGGGATAGTTCTGTTATCGCGCAGATGAATGTTCCTGATATGAGGGTTCCTATTCAATATG
>JBAYDV010000004.1:0-55457 GCA_041668045.1 Bacteroidales bacterium
TATGTAATTATAATTATTTATTTTCAATTATGCAAATCACATAATTGAAAATAAATAAAATATACTTAAAACTAGAGATGTAACCAAAACCTTGATGTAATATCATCCATCTTTCCATCAGAATGGATTTTATACAAGACTTGATTAGTCGTTTTACTTTTTAATGGGCCAAATTCCTTTAAATATGGTCCTATCTTAATATAGTCAAAATCAATTATTTGTAATCCATCTACTATACTAGTATTTCCAGAATACCACGCAGTTTTAATAAAAGGATTACCATATGTATTTTTATATCCATATTTATCCTTTATATAGCGGGAAAGACGATCAATTTCAAAAGGGTAGCGGTCACCTCCCATAAAACAGAAACACGTTAAAGCATTAGCATATGGCTTTATTAATTTATCTATCTCTGCTTCATTAAGTTCTATCCCGATATTTTCACGAAGATGTGGGCTATGACATTCTGGACACCTGAAAGGGCAGTTTGTTATATTCACGGCTATAGTTACTTCATCAGGGATCTCTTGAAATACTATATCAAAATTATAATATTTTAAGATATCATGCTCTTTATTCAACTCCGACATTGGCTTCTTTTTTAACTTGTGCCTTTCCTGGTTTAGCATAAAATCTTTTACTAGCTTCAACTTGACGAGCTGCAGAAAAGCTATTGACACGTTTCATATATCCTATAACTCGTGTTAAGTAATCTATATTCTTAGAATGACATTTTGGACATTCTTTTAAATATCTTTTATCAATATGACCACAATCATTACAAATAGTGTTAGGAATATTGTATGTAAAATAATTACAACCTTCTTTAGCAGCCACTCTTAAAAGTTGACGATATTGTATCTTAGAAAGATGTTCATCTAGATTCATATGTAAAGCTGAACCACCAGTTAAGTGTTCGATATATGGAGCACCATGTAATTTAAATTTATCAAGAACAGTAGTATTCTGATCTTCGACTACATAAAAATAACTATTATAACACTCACGAGGAACTTTATATCCATCCTCTTTATCCCATTTCGCATGTTTAACACCTACATTCTCAGCAGGAATCATTTCACAGTTAAACATAACATCTTTACTCTTATATTTTTTATTATATTTTTCTATCAGACTAAGAATACCCTGAACGAAATGTAGATAATCATCATTAGGAGTAATAGGAATATTACGTGATTCTGCAGCTTCGACTAATCCATTAACACCAATTGTTAAATATTGACGTTTAATATTAATATATCCTGCGTCGAATAATGGAAGCATTCCTTTTTCTAGTAGATATTTAAGATTCTCATTATAAGCCAATTGCACCTTATGACATAAATCTACTATATCTTCTAAGAAAGAAAGATGATTAACTCCTTGTTTATCAGCTTCTTGAATACATCTATTTAAATTAATAGTCAGCACGGATTTGGAACCAGTAGAAACTCCTCCAGCTCCTAAAGTATAACTAAAACCATTATCCTGAATTTCATTTCTAAGACGGCAACAACTACTTAAAGAGTCTGCATTATCACTAATATAAGTGAAAAAAGAATGTCCCTTGGCATACATATCAGCCATTAAATCACCATAAGCCTCATCTTTAGCATCTCCATCTTTAGTAAGAAGTGCCATAGTCTCGACAGGGAAGGTGAGTACTGTTTTATTTCTTTCCTCATTGAACCAATTCATAAATCTTCTTTGCAGCCAATCTAAAGAATCCCATACAGGTTTAGATCCATCAGGAAAAACGAATTCTCCGAATAAGCTAGAAAAATAGTATTTATCATAATAAGAAATATTCCAAAATACTGCTTGAAAATTACGAGCTCCTGTAGGCTGATTTATAGAATAAACGACTTGTTCGAAACATGAAGTTAAAACTTTATCTAAACTCTTAGGTTTTATAGATAAATCAACTATTCTGTCGATATCTTTATAATAATCTTCTCCATATTCTTTTCTTACGAAGTAATCCATATACATCAAGAATTCAGGAGTAGCACATGCACCACTTAACATACTTGATACAATGAATACTAAATTAATAAATCCTCCACAGAAAGACTTAAGATTAGTAGGTGCTGTTGAATTACCACCTATAGAATTAGTACCCTCAAGCAACCATGGATACATAGTAATACTAGCACAATAATTAGCTAGGGAAGTCTCATCATTTTTATAAATAAAATGTGAATTTAATAGACTTATATACTTGTCAGATAGAGTATTACCATACATCTCTTTAATTCTATCTGTAAGTAGTCTTCTATTAAGACTAATAAAATTTTTCTTGGGTATTTCTCCGATCAAAGTAGCTATATTTTTCTTATCTACATTAGCATTTGCATCGAATTTACTCCCTGTAGCAGCATTAGAAGCACCACAGTATTCAATCATAAATTTTAATTTCTCCGCAGTTTCTCTGTCCTCAAGATGTTTTTGACGATAAAGCATATAAGATTTAGCTACAGCGAAATAATTTAAAGACATAAGTGCGGTTTCAACTTGATTTTGGATTTCTTCGACTGTAATACCATCAGAAACATTGACTCTGGAAAGAATAGATGTCATATCTTCCTGCGTGGCAAAATTACCGACAGATAAAAAAGCTTTTCTAATAGCGTTTTGAATTTTATTTAAAGAAAAAATTTCTTTTTTCCCATCACGTTTTACTATAGTAATAGATGTCATGATAAATGATTTTTTTTTAATTTATTAATAAATATATGTGACCTCTGCCAAAATCACATATAGTGTTTTTGATACTGTAAACAAAAATAGATAATTAATTTGTGTATTTATTAACAACTTATGAACAATAGTTCTATATATCTGTAAAACATCATATTATGAGGAAAAATAATATTTTCTTATCTTTTTACACAATTTATATTATGTTAAATAGAATAAATAGATACTATAATTTATAAGATATCATAACACTCTATTCAATATTTTCATACATACATCTTATCATGAGGAAAAAAATTACTATTTTTGCGATATGTCAGATATAAATATAAATACTCCACTTCCCGAACGATTACGTCCTCGTGATTTGGATGAATATGTTGGACAAGAACATTTAGTTGGGAAAAATGCTATCTTACGTTCGATGATCGACTCTGGAAATCTTTCTTCATTTATTCTTTGGGGACCTCCAGGTGTTGGTAAAACTACTTTAGCTAAAATAATTAGTGTTAAACTTGATCGTCAATTCTACACATTATCTGCTATTAATTCAGGAGTTAAAGATTTAAGGGAAATTTTCGCAGATGCTGAAAAGAACTCTTTATTTAGACAAGAGTCTCCTATTTTGTTTATAGATGAAATACATAGATTCTCTAAATCACAGCAAGATTCTCTATTAAACGCTGTAGAAACAGGTTTAATTACTTTAATCGGTGCTACCACTGAGAATCCATCATTCGAGATCATTACGCCACTTCTATCAAGATGTCAGGTGTATGTACTTAAACCATTAACAGTCAGTAATTTAGACACTTTATTAAATAGAGCTCTAACACAAGATAAATATCTGAAAGACAGAGATATATCCGTTAAAGAAAAGGCTGCATTATATCGTTATTCTGGAGGAGACGCCCGAAAACTATTAAATATAATAGATATAGTAACATCATCTTTCAAGCCTTCCGATAAAATAGAAATAACAGATAAATTAATAGCTGACAAGCTACAGGAAAATATAGCAATATATGATAAAAGTGGAGAGCAACACTACGACCTTATATCAGCATTTATTAAGAGTATGCGTGGTTCTGACCCAGATGCCGCGATTTATTGGATGGCTAGAATGCTCTCTGGAGGTGAAGACCCTCTTTTCTTAGCACGTAGAATGATAATCTTCGCCGCTGAAGACGTAGGGTTAGCTAATCCAAATGGACTTCTAATAGCTCAAACCTGTTACGAAACTGTAAATAAAATAGGTATGCCAGAGGCTAGAATTATACTATCCCAATGTGCCATATATCTAGCATCAGCCAAAAAAAGTAATTCAGCATATCTTGCCATAGATAAAGCTCTTGAAACAGTAAAAGGAGACAACTCCCCCGTTCCTCTTCATTTAAGGAATGCACCAACTAAACTAATGAAAGAATTGAATTATGGGAAAGAATATAAATATCCACACTTATATAAAGGTAATTTCGTAAAACAAGAATATCTTCCAGATAATCTCCAAAACATGGTATTTTATACTCCAGGAGAAAATCCTGCTGAAGATAAAATGAGAATGCGCCTTGAATCTCTAGGAAAACACTATGATGATATCCCCAGAAAAGATTGATTCCTTACATCCAATATTACACAAACATTAACACAACTAAATATTAACAAACAATATGAATATAAAAGATATTAATTTCAAAAAAGACTTTTTCATGCTCGCAGGTCCATGCGTAGTAGAAGGCGAAGAAATAACCAGACGTATAGCAGCAGAACTAGTAGAACTAACTGATAAATATAATATTCCTTTTATTTTCAAAGCTTCATACCGAAAGGCTAATCGTTCTCGCATAGACTCATTCACAGGCATAGGCGATGAAAAAGCTTTAGAAATACTTCAAAAAATCAAAGAAGACTATGGTTGTCCTATCGTAACTGACATACACACAGCACCTGAAGCAGAAAAAGCAGCATCATACGGAGTTGATGTGTTACAGATACCTGCATTTCTATGTCGTCAAACAGACCTATTAGAAGCAGCAGCCAAAACAGGTAAATACGTAAATATTAAAAAAGGACAATTTCTAGCTCCAGAATCTATGAAATTCGCAGCAGGCAAAATTTTAGCATGCGGCAATGACAATGTATTCCTTACAGAACGAGGCAGTCAGTTTGGTTACACTGATCTCATAATCGACTTTCGTGGTATCCCTACAATGAAATCCTTCGGATTTCCAGTAATTCTAGATGTAACTCATAGTCTGCAACAGCCAAATCAGACAACTGGTGTCACAGGAGGCAGGCCTGATATGATTTCAACAATAGCTAAAGCAGGAATAGCAGCAGGAGTAGATGGGTTATTTTTAGAAACACATCCAGATCCTTCAAAAGCTAAATCAGATGGAGCTAATATGTTAAAGTTATCTCTTATGGAAGATCTTATAAAGATTATTTTACCAATTCGAAAAGCAGTAGAAACTCCTATTAAATAAAGGAGAGAACGCTAAAATGGATAGCCAATACCAAATTGTAAAGCATAACCATCATCTTTAAACCATTTGTTAGCACTTCTCCATCCCTTAGAAGGGTCATGTATTTTAATACCTAAATCTAGTCGTAATACTATATATTGGATGTCGATTCTCAATCCAAAACCTGAATCGACAGCCAATTCCTTATAAAAGTCAGAAAAATGGAACTGTCCATCTCCAGTCTGTCCTTTTACAGCTACACTCTCATTCCTAGTCCACACATTTCCAGCATCAACGAAAAAAGCTCCGTTTAATACATTAACTATAGGAAAACGATATTCAATATTAGATTCGAGTTTAATATCACCAGTCTGATTAGGAATAGAAAATGTAGTATCTTTAGACATTGTTCCAGGACCTACGGAACGTGCTTGCCACCCACGAAGTCCATTAGCCCCACCAGCCCAAAATAATCTTTCAAAAGGCATAGATGAAGAATTACCATATGCATAACCATAACCACCTAAGCCTCTAATAGCTAGTGCATATTTATTATTTCTACCAAACTTCCAAGTTTTAGACATTTTTAATTCTGCTCTAACATATTGTGAATAAGGAGAACCCCATATTAAATCGTTACCATCAGAATCATTTTTAAATAATCCATCAAAAAGGCTTAGCACATTACCTGCTATATCAAAAGTTAAACTAGATTTAAAATGTGATACTTGAGGATTTATAGACTTGGCAGTATTATAATTTATAGTTATACCCGAGCCGAAATCAAAATGATTTTTATAAGATTCTTTTAAAAAAGGATCTTTTAGTGTTTCATAAAAATCATCACTCATATTAAATATCCTAACAATACTAGCTTGAAGAGGTAAAAGTTTAAAATAAAAGTCATGAGAAGAATTATACCAACTATATCCAAAAGAGCTACTAATTATATTTCGAACATATTCTGGACGAGATTGATAGTTATATGATGCTGAAAAATCAGTTCTTGGAATAATCTTTCCGAACCATGAATCTTTTAAAAATAGAAAAGAAGGCACACTTATACTTGATGATACTCCTAATTCATTAGAATGAATATCACTATTATTCTTAAATTGAAAATTTCCCATTAGACTAAGATCAAGCCATTCTCCTCCATGAAAAATATTTTTATGAAAATATGTTATCTCAGGAGATATACCTATTAAACCTGTAGAATTTGTTGATGCCTCCAGATTAAGTTTATATCCTTGAGTTTTCGAGGGAATAAGCCTAACAAAGCAATCCACTAGACTAGTATCAGGTACTTCATTCATATTAACATTTACACTATTAAATAAACCTATATTAGAATATCTGTTATAGGAGTTATTAATAAGATTTTCACTATATAAATCCCCTGTCTTTATCTTATTTAGATTATTTAATACATTTGGACGTATTATTATTTTTTTATCATAAAGAATAGATATATCGCCATAATTCAAAGTATCAAGTTTAAGATTTTTATTAAGAAGAAGAGCAGCTCTATAACGCGTAATATCTGAAACAGGATTTACTTCTACCTTCCTGATATGATATTGTTTATGGGGACGAGCTTTAGCAACAGATTCACTTCGACCATAATTTTCAATCCTCATAGTTAAAATAGCTGAGTCCTTTTTCGTTAAAGTATCTGCATCAAAAAAGAAAAAATCTTTAGAAAATCCGAAATATCCATTATTACGGAATAAAGAAACGGCTCTTTGAGATTCTTTTTCAAGAACATCCTCAGAAAGAGGATCTCCTATTTTTATTAAAATATCAAGGCTATCCTTCATATAGATCTTATTCAATAAAGAATCTTTAATTTTATAAATAATCTTAGATATAGGATACTGTTTACCTAAATGTATTTTATAAATAACATCTGCAAGCTGCCTAGTCGTACTTATAGAATCAACTATACTAGAATTATAATATCCTAAATATTTTAAGTGAGTTAATATATTATTATTACTATTTTCTACTAAAAGAGGGTCATACACAATAGGTTCATTTCCAACCTTCTTAACGAATCTATTCCATCCATTATCTTTTTCTCCTCCCCAATTATAAACATATATAAAAGGATTCCACGAGCCGATCAGATAACTATTAGGCTTTTGTCTTATATAAGGATAAATATCTGTTATTTTATAACGCGGATATTCTGATTTATTTTCAATAATTACTTTGTTTTCCCTAAGCCTGTATTCATTATCAGATAATACACGTGTAGTACTACATGATGACATAAATATTAAAGCTACTATAATAATAGTAAATATACTTTTAAAGGAAATTCTAAACATTATTCAAATTTTATACAAATTTATAATTATTTACTTTATATATAAAGAATAGTTGAATATATTTGCAGTTATTTAAAACAAAGATGAAAAATAAATATATAGATTTAGTAGAGCAAACTTTTAATTTTCCTCAGGACGAATTTAAAGTTAAAAAAGGAGATTTATATTTCCACGATATTAAAGTTATGGACTTAGTAAGAAAATACGGATCTCCGTTTAGGCTTACTTATTTACCAAAGATAGGATCACAGATAGATAGAGCGAAGCAAATGTTCCATGATGCCATGAAGAAAGTCAAATATAATGGTAAATATCAATATTGTTATTGCACTAAAAGCTCTCAATTCTCATTTATATTAGAAGAAGCGGTTAAACATGATATAAATATAGAAACATCTTCTGAGTTTGATTTTGATCTTATCGAATCATTATATAAGAAAGGATATGTAGATAAAGATTTATATATTAATTGTAATGGTTATAAAAAAACTGAATACATTTCTAAAATATCAAATTTCGTTAATAATGGTTGGCATAATACGATTCCTATTTTAGATAATATGAAAGAATTAGACGATTACGAGACTACTATTACTAAAAATTGTAATATAGGAATCCGTATCGCTTCGGAGGAGGAACCACAGTTCGAATTTTACACTTCTCGTCTAGGTATCCGTTATTCTGATATTCTTCCTTTTTATAAAGAAAAGATTAAGAATAATCCTAAATTTCATTTAAAGATGCTTCATTTTTTTATTAATACAGGTATAAAAGATAATGCCTATTATTGGAATGAATTATCAAAATGTGTCAATGTATATTGTGATCTTAAACAGATAGCACCTCATCTTAAATTACTTAATATCGGTGGAGGTCTTCCTATAAAGAATTCTCTGGCTATGGAGTATGATTATGATTATATGATAGATGAAATAGTAAATCAAATAAAGACTATCTGTACTCAAAGAGGAGTCGAAGAACCTACTATCGTTACTGAATTTGGCAGTTTTACAGTCGGAGAATCTGGAGCGATAATCTATAAGGTATTGGATGCGAAACAACAGAATGATAAAGAGACTTGGTATATGATTAATAGTTCTTTTATGACGACTTTACCAGATACATGGGGCTTAAAACAGAGATTTATTCTTTTACCAGTAAATAAATGGAATAGTGAATATCAAAGAGTCTTTTTAGGTGGTCTTACATGTGATAGTCAAGATTATTATAATGCAGAGGCTCATTCAAATGCCATATTTCTCCCTAGAATTTCTGTGAATGATAAAAAACCTTTATATATAGGATTTTTCCATACTGGAGCATACCAGGAATCACTTTCTGGATATGGAGGTATTAAGCATTGTCTTCAACCTGCACCTAAACATATTATAATAAATAAAGATAAAGATGGTAATATAACATCTAAACTTTTCGCTAAAGAACAAACTGCGAAATCGATGTTAAAACTATTAGGATACACTAAATAATTACATACATTAGGAAACTCATATATAATCATGGATATAACTAAAGCACAGATAAAGCATTTTCGCTCTCTCTCATCTAAAAAATACCGCGAAAAATATGGAGAATTTATAATCGAAGGTGAGAAGATGGTAAAAGAAGCTATGGATTCTGATTTAGATGTAGTCCTTTCTTTTCATATTGACGAGATTGGCTATGAAAAGATGAAGATGATTTCACTACTATCGTCTCCATCTCCAGCCATTGCCATAGTAAAAAGAAGAAAAGATAATGATAAGATAGTGCATGATTATAGTGATATAGCATTAGCTCTCGATTCTGTAAGAGATCCTGGGAATTTAGGAACTATTTTGCGTCTTGCTGATTGGTTCGGAATTAAACAGATATTCGCTTCAACTGATACAGTGGAGCTTTATAATCCTAAAACTGTTCAGGCTTCTATGGGCGCTATTTTTAGAAAAAATATTATTTATACAGATTTAATAGAGTTAGCTTCTAGTTATAAAGAAAAAAATCTCCCCATCTATGGAACTTTCCTGGATGGAGAGAATATTTATACGAAAACTCTTAATAATAAGGGCCTTATAATTATGGGTAGTGAGAATAATGGTATTTCTCCTGCTCTCGAAGAAGTCGTTTCGGATAAGCTATTTATCCCTGGTTATCCTGCAGATGTTCATACATCTGAGTCTTTAAATGTAGCTATAGCGACTGCTATTACATGCTCAGAATTTAGAAGGAGATAATTTATATTATCTCTATTCCTTGTTCAGCAGCTAATTTCAGACTTAATTCCTTTAGTTTAAATTTTTGTATTTTCCCACTTCCGGTAAGAGGCATCTCTTTTATAAAGAAAATATATTTTGGAATTTTGTAACGGGCTATTTTTCCCATACAGAATTCGCGGACATCAGAGTATTGTATATCAGCTCCTTCATCTAGTATTATAAAAGCTCCAACAGCTTCTCCATATCTTTTAGAAGGCACTCCAACTACTTGTACATCTTTAATACCTTTCATTTGATAAAGATATTCTTCTATCTCACGAGGATAAATATTCTCTCCTCCTCTGATTATCATATCTTTTATACGACCTGTGATTACGAAATTTCCATTTTCATCACGCATTCCTAAATCTCCTGAATGTAAATAGCCATTCTTATCTATAACTCTGGATGTTTCTTCAGGATTTTTATAATACCCTTTCATAGTATTATATCCTTTATTGCACAACTCTCCTACTACTCCATCTGGACATTTCTTTCCCGTATTTGGGTCTATTATAGCTACTTCTGTGTTTTCAAATTCATAACCAACCGTAGTACATCTTTCTGTGAATGATTGAGTCCAACGTGTATGAGTCATCCCAGGGGATGCTTCCGTAAGACCATATACACTTGTCACTTTCATATGCATTTCAGTCTCAACACGTCGCATTAATTCTATAGGACATAAAGCGCCTGCCATAATTCCTACTCTTAAACACGATAAGTCAAATATAGAAAACATAGGATGATCTAACTCTGAAATGAACATAGTCGGCACACCATAAACAGATGTACATCTTTCTTTATGAATAGATGCTAATACCAATAATGGATTAAACCTCTCTACCATCACTTGAGTACAACCATGAGTCAATACATTCATTGTTACCAGAACTATCCCGAAACAATGGAATAAAGGAACACAACAGCATAATTTATCGTCAGAAGTGAAGCCCATGTGCTCTCCTGTTAAAAATCCATTATTTGTTATACCATAATGTGTAAGCATAACTCCTTTTGGAAATCCTGTTGTTCCACTAGTATATTGCATATTAATAACATCATAACAGCTGACTTGAGCTCTCAATTTCTTGAGTTCTTCTTTATGTGTAAACTGTCCAAGTGTAATTAATTCAGAAGTATTAAACATTCCCCTATGCTTCTCAGTTCCTAAATAAATTACATTTCTCATTTTAGGGAATCTCTTACTATGGAACTTCCCTCTTTGAGTAGTCTTAAGTTCAGGAAGCATTTGATATGTCATACTGATAAAATCACTATCCTTCTCTCCATCAACTATACATAATGTATGCATATCCGAATCTTTACAAAGATATTCTATCTCATGTTGCTTATAACTAGTATTAACTGTAACATATATAGCTCCTATTTTAGAACAAGCGAAAAGAAGAGTTAACCAATCTGGCACATTTGCTGCCCAAATTCCTACATGAGTCCCCCTACTCACCCCTATTCCTATGAGACCGCGGGCCATATTCTCTACCCTTTCATTAAACTCTGACCAAGTAAAACGAAGGTCTCTATCACTATAAACTAAATACTCTTTATCAGGAGTTTTATCAGCCCAATATTCTAACCAATCGGCCAATGATCTGGTAAACAAAGGTTTTTCTTCCATAGTAATAATTATTGGATTGGAGAATAAATAACTGCTAATATTTTAGCTGGTCCACCTTCAGGAGTATGAAGATGATGAGGAACCAAAGAATCATAATAAATACTATCCCCTTCTTTTAATTCATATTTCATATCACCATAATCTACCTCTATCCTTCCACTTAATACATATATAAATTCCTCTCCTTCATGGGTACATAATGTATATTTTTGATTTTCAATAGGATCTATATCTATAATGAAAGGCTCCATATTCCTATCCTGCTTAGCTCTAGAAAGAGAATGATAACTCATATGAGCTCTATTTGTAGTATTTTGAAAACGAATAGAATTAATGTTCTCCTCTTTCCTGCATACAGTAGGTCCAACACTTTCGTTTCCATCTAAGAAAGTACCGAGTCGCACTCCCAATGTTCTTGCTATCTTAATAAGTGGGGATAAAGAAGGAATCTCACTATTATTAATAATCATGTTTAAATCCTCAATAGCGATTCCTGATTTTTCTGCTAATTCTTCTAAAGACAGCTTACTTTCCTCACAAAACATCTTAATTCTGTTTCCAACTACATTTTCTTTACTTCTCATAATAAATTTGTTAGTATAATCGTACAAAGATATAGAATAATTAAACTAATAAAAGAACTAATCCAAAGAATTAATCCATATGACCATTTCTTCGAGTACTTTTAACGATATAGTTTCTTCTATTTTAGCATATTCTGAAGGCAATCCATTAGAACAATGCTGAAACAAATGATTAAGATCAGGAAAACGTTTTATAGTAACATTATCAATATTCCCGCTAAGTTTAGACAAAGTATCCAATTCATTAAGGTTCAAATCAGGCAATACTTGTAAATCTTTTTCACCATTAAGAGCTAAAACTGGAATATGAATATTCAGAATATCTTCACGAGGAGAATACTTCATAAAATAATACATCCAAGGATTAGTAAGTTCATTAACAACACTCTCTATCTGCTTATTATCTACACTACCCTTAGTCTGTTTTGAAAGACTCTCTCTCATAGCATTCTTCAAAGAATCATTCACCTCAGAAGAACGAACGATTATATTATATAACACTTGATTAACACCTTGAGCTTGTGATATATACTGCTCAGGCGTACCAGAGGCGAGAGAAAGAGCTTTCTGTTGACTTAATAAAATATCTCTTCCCATCACTGTAGGACCAGCCATTGATATAATAAAAGGAATTTCAGAATATTTAGCAGCCAACATATAAGCTATCTCCCCTCCTTCACTATGGCCACATAAACCCACCTCAGAAATATCATCTCTTCCAGACAAATATTTATACGCCGCATAAGCGTCAGTTGAAAGATCTGCAGTAGTATTTCCAATCATACTACCACCAGATTTACCCATTCCTCTATCATCATATCTTAACACTGCGATACCATGTCTTGTTAAATAATCTGCTATTACCATAAAAGGCTTATGCTCATACATCTCCTCATTTCTATCTTGATAACCACTACCAGAAATCATTATAACCGCTTTAAAAGGACCTTTTTTACGGGGCAATGTTAAAGTTCCTGCTAATTGTAAATTCTGAGCTTTATTCTCGAACACTACATCTTGCGATATATATGGAAAAGGAGGCAATGGAGTCTGTGGTCTATTTAATACAGGAATATCACTCTTAGTCAATAATATAGGGAAAGTATACCCATTTTGCACGAAAGTTCCAGGAATAGTATCACCAGCATAAATACCTGTCACTACTATATTTAGTTTATTAAAAAAAGACTTAAACTGTAATCCATCTATAACTAAACTATCTGCTCTATAATTATTTAAACCTTGCTCAGGAACTGACAGAAATGACTGAATAATATTATCTTTATAAATATTAAATTTTAGGAAGAAAGTAATATTATTAGAGGCTACTTGAAGATTTCCTTTCCATGTATCATTAGTTATAGTATTAATATTCTTATCCATATTAGTATTTTGTGCATTGACATAAATACTCAGACATAGAGATAACACAGAACTGGCTATTACATATTTTAGAATGGCTTTCATAACAATATTTATTTTAATCTTACTAAAATTCCATTATTAGCATCAACACTAACTTCTATAGGTTTATTTGAGTATAACTGTTCATCCTGTTCTATTTCGAAATAGTCAAAAGCATCCTTAGGAATATTAATCTTTAAATTTACATGATTATCATCAAAATTGACAACACATAAATATAACTCTTTTTCCTCACAACGTAAAAAAGAAAACTGTCTATTATTATTATAATCAGACGAAGTAGGGTTTACATATTGAAGATCAAAAGTCTTACCTTTATAAAAAGCTGGAACTGTAGAAGCTAATTTATATAATCTAACATAATTTTTATAAATAGCTTTCTCTTCAGAAGTTAAATACTTAAGGTCAGAATTAGCTCTAACACCTTTTAACCATCTTCTAATACATGAGAGACTCCAAAAATCAAAAATAGAAGTTCTACCATCTACACTACTGAAACCTTCATGATCCATGCCTTTCTCTCCAAACTCTTGTCCGAAATAATGCATAAATGAAGATGTATTGAAAAATAATGACACATATAAAAGTGGTAAAGCTTTTCTTGCATCACCCAAGAAAAAATCTGAAGCTAAACGCTGTTCATCATGATTCTCCAGAAAATACAGCATTTTTGGCTGTAAATCTCCAGTTTCTTGCCAACATCTGGTTATCTCAGAGGCAGACCAACCACTAGTAGATATAGCCCTTAGAGTGTCATACAAACCACTTTTATCATACAAATAATCAAATCCTGCATTTATATATTTCCAATAATTCTCTTTTTGGTAAATCTCCGCTATGAAAATAATATCCGGATACTGAGATTTAATCCTTGGTATAGTTCTTTCCCAAAATGCAGGAGTAACTAATTCCACCATATCACATCTGAATCCAGAAATACCTTTTGAAGCCCAGTATAACAGAATATCTGTCATTTTATCCCAGGTATCTGGATGATGATAATTTAATTTTACAGTATCTGTCCAATCACCATCATGTATTCTTCCCTCGAAGAAGTTTTTATCCTCGAAGTCTTTATATCCCTTTAATTTAGCGATATCACTTTTATAACTAACTGCTACATGATTGGGTATAAAATCTAAAAGCACTCCTAGCCCAACTTTCTTAGTTCGGCTAACAAGTGCTTCGAATTCAGTCATTCTCTCTGATGGATTATCAGCGAGATAACTATTTACGTCATAATAATCTTTTACAGCATATGGAGAACCAGCTAAACCTTTAGCACCCTCATCTGGAAACATACTATGTTCTATTATACCTGTATACCAGATATGAGAGATTGATAATTTCTTAAGAGCAATTAAAACTTTTTCAGAAATATCACTAAACTTACCTGTTCCATTTTCACTAAGATTACCATTGGGAATACAATTTTCATTAGTATTCCCAAATAATCTTGGTAAAAGCTGATAAATTATCATCTTATTATCCATGATGGATAATTATTTCCAATTTAATATTTTGTAGAAATCATATTCCTCTGGATTCTTGATATACTTTTTAGCAGCCTCGTAATCAGCAGGAGTGATATAATGTAAACAATATTTAATTAGATTTTGATTTTCTTCACGAGAAATATCTACCAATCTTGGAGGAATAACTCCTGTCTTAGGATCTTGAAGATCTTTAAGATATAAAGGAGCAGCTTCTCCGTTTGAATTGATATATACCATACATCCAGTAATACCATTATGGTATAATTTCCATACACCATAAGCTAAAAGAGAGCAATATGTTAAATCATATGATATAGGAGTATGACATCTAACGTCATAACCAATCTCTATAGGACGAGTTTTTACAACCATTCCTAGAGCTTTAAGTTCTTTTTCTATAATAGTATTGAACAATTGAGCTTTAGAAATTTTACCTAACTCTGGATGACCATGCTGGTCATAAGTAAATTTAACTCCTGTTTTCTCTAATTCTTCGTCACTTAAAGAGTGGAATACACCCTCAGAAATGATTATACCTCCATAAGAGATACCCATTATTTTTCTTTTAAGAATAGAAGATATAGATAATTTAACTATTTTTTCTACAGTAATCTCTGTTTTATCAAACATTTCAGGAATTACAAGCATTGGATAGTGACATGCAGATGCTATTCCTAAGGCTAAATGTCCTGCTGATCGACCCATTGCTGAAACTAAAAACCAGTTACCACTTGTTCTAGCATCTTCATATACTGTAGTCGCGATTCTTGTACCTTCAGATTTAGCAGATTGATAACCAAATGTAGGTTGATTATTAGGTAATGGAAGATCGTTATCGATAGTTTTAGGGACGTGAATATTTTGAATTGGATAACTTTTAGCTGCTAAAAATTTAGAAATTCTATTAGCTGTAGATGCTGTATCATCACCACCGACAGTTACTAAAAGTTTTACATTATTATCTTGGAAAAATTTAAGATTGAAATTTTTATCAAAATCTTCTTGAGTTGGTTTGTAACGACTCATCATAAGATATGATCCACCTCTATTAAATATACTATCTGCTAGGAAGAAATCCATATCAGTATATTTAGGATTAGAAGAAAATAATGCAGAATAACCGCCATGAAGACCTATTACTCTGTATCCTTTAGCTAAAAAGGTTTTAGCTACAGTTCCTACTACTGAATTCATTCCTGGAGCTGGACCACCACCAGTTAAAATAACTATTGATTCTTTCATTTTTTATTATTATTTAAATTGATATGCAAAAGTAAAAAATTTTATGGAAATAGCTTAAAATTTGTCTATTTTTGTGTGATATATGGCAATATCAAAAAATAAAGCAAAAATTAGAATCGCAGAGCTGCGAAGAGATCTTAAAATCCATAATGAAAGATATTATGTTAATAATAATCCTTTAATTTCTGATTTTGAGTACGATATACTTATGCAGGAATTAATAACTCTTGAAAAAATGTTTCCTGAGTTTATCGATTCTAATTCTCCAACTATGATCGTTGGTAGCGATATTAGTAAAGAGAAAAAATCTGGATTTGAACAAAAGGCTCATATTTATCCTATGCTTTCATTAGGTAATACCTATAATATATCAGAGATACGCAGCTTCGATGAAAGAGTAAAAAAGTCAGTAGCATCGGATTATACATATTGTTGTGAATTAAAATTTGATGGAACTGCTATATGTCTTACCTATCTTAAAGGAGAATTAGTCAGTGCACTTACTCGTGGAGATGGTAAAGTTGGAGATGAGGTATTGAATAACGTGAGACATATAAAAAATATTCCTAAGACACTACATGGAGATTATTTAGATAAGTTTGAAATCAGAGGTGAGATTTATATGCCATTCGCTGCTTTCGATAGACTAAATACTCAACGCGAGATAGATGAAGAACAACCTTTCGCTAATCCTAGAAATGCGGCATCTGGTTCCTTAAAACTAATTAATGAAAATCTTGTAGAAGATAGAGGGCTTGAAACAGTTTTATATCATATGCCTGGAGATAATCTTCCTTTTAAAAAACATTCTGAAGCTATTGCAGCTGCACATTCATGGGGAATACCTGTTTCTCCTTATATAAAGGTATGTAAAAATATAGATGAAGCTATCGAGTTTATTCAAAGTTGGGACGAAAAAAGACATTCTCTCCCATTCCCTACTGATGGTATGGTCATAAAGGTTAATGAATTAGATATTCAGAAACAATTGGGCTATACTTCTAAATTTCCTCGTTGGGCTACAGCTTATAAATTTAAACCTGAAGAGGCTTTAACTAAAGTCACTTCTATAGATTATCAGGTTGGAAGAACTGGTGCGGTGACTCCTGTGGCTAATCTTGATCCTGTTTTATTGTCTGGAACTATGGTAAAAAGAGCTACACTTCATAATATGGATCAGATGAAGCAGCTGGATATACGTATAGGAGACTACGTTTACGTAGAAAAAGGTGGTGAAATAATACCAAAAATTACACGGGTTGAATTGGCTAAAAGGTCTAAAACATCTTCTAGTCCTGAGTTTCCAACACATTGCCCGGACTGCGATACTTTATTAGTACGTGATGAAGATGAGGCGAGGTATTATTGCCCTAACTCAGACCATTGCCCTACTCAAATAAAATTCAGATTTCTTCATTTTGTCTCAAGAAAAGCGATGAAGATCGCTGGAGGAGAGGCGACTATAGAACAATTACTTGCGAAGGGTTATATTAAAAATTTCGCAGATTTATATAAATTAACTAAGACTCAATTATTAACATTAGAAGGATGGAAAGAAAAATCTGCAGATAATTTTCTTAATAGTTTGGAAGAGTCTAAGAAAATACCATTCGGAAAGGTTCTTTTCGCACTAGGCATAAGAAATATTGGAGAACAAACAGCACTTACTCTTGCGTCATGGTTTAAAGATATTGACCAGCTTATAAATGCAAGTAAGGAAGATTTAATAAAAGTTGAAGATATAGGAGATACCGTAGCAGATAGTATTTTAGATTATTTTGCTAATCAAGAACATTTGGAGATGATTCAAGAATTGAAAAATGCTGGTGTTACTTTTAAAAGTGATGCATCGCAGAATACTTTAGTTTCGTCTAAGCTTGAGGATTGCTTAATCGTTATTTCAGGAGTTTTTTCTGTTCCTCGAAATGAAATTAAGAGTTTGATAGTGGCCAACGGAGGTAAATGTGTTTCATCTTTAAGTGGGAAAACGACATATCTCCTGGCTGGAGATAATCCCGGACCTGAGAAAATTAAGAAGGCTGAAAAATTAGGAACAAGAATAATAAATGAAGATGTATTCAGAAATTTAATATCTTAGCAGATTATTTATGGGTATTAAAAGATTAAATATAAAGTGTAGAATCAGATTTCGAAAGATTAAGCAGTATTTTAAAGAGGATATTTGGATAATTGATCGAAACGAACTTAACAAAAAAAAAGCTAGGCTTATCAAATATATTAGAATAGTATTAATAACTATTAGAGATATGGGTAAGCAAAGTATAGGTATTCAGTCTGTAGCTATTACTTTTTTTACTTTGATGTCTTTTGTTCCTATGGTAGCTCTTATTTTTACTGTTAGTGATAATTTCGGGCTTGGAGATTATTTGAAAGGACTTATTTATCAGAATTTTACGAATCAAGATTTAATAGATACTCTTCTTTCTTATTCTAATAATATAATGAATTCATTAAACAATGGAACTTGGGGTATAATATCTTTTTTGTTATTTATCTGGTTGGTTATTTGGATGATGATAAATGTAGAGCGAGCATTTAATCTAATATGGGAGGTTGATGTCTCGAGGGTATTTTGGAAAAGAATTTTAGCTTATATTGGTATAATCATATTATCTCCTTTCGTTATTATCATTTTTTTAGCTATGTTACCTATTATTTCAAGAAATATTAGTGAGTTGGGAGGAAATATTCCTTATGCTTATACTTTTAATAGATTTATCTTTTGGCTATTAATGGATGGAGTAGTAAGTTTAGTATTAACTGCTCTTTTCATATTGATACCAAATGCTAAAGTTAAATTTAAGCCAGCTTTTAAAGCTGCACTTATGACGGGAATAGCGTTTACTGTTATTCAATATTTATATATTGAAACTCAGGTTATGGTAACAAGATTAAATGGAGTATATGGAACTTTTGCAGCTATTCCTTTATTTATGATATGGATTAGAATAGCATGGCTTGTTATATTAATAGGTGTGGAAATATCTTATGCTTTTCAACATGTAGATGATATACCTAATGTTAGTTTAATAAATAATAAAAGATTGTTGAAAAATTAAATATGAAATTTACTCAGAAAGATTACGATATTATCGATAAAGAATTTGAAGGATTACGTCTTTTAAGTCTAAAAAGATGTGCTTCTCAAGAAGAATATGAAGGAGTTTTAAAAGCTTTCGAGTTCGCCAATAATGCTCATAATGGAGTAAGAAGACGCTCTGGCGAACCATATATTATTCATCCAATTTCAGTCGCTAAGATCGTTATCAAAGAGATAGGTTTAGGTTATAAATCAATAGTGGCTGCCTTGCTGCACGATACAGTAGAAGATACCGAATATACTGTAGATGATATAAGAAGGCTATTTGGAGATAAAATCGCTTCCCTGGTCGATGGACTTACTAAGATTAAGGCGGCTATGGATAATGAGGATTCTACTAATTCTCTACAAGCTGAAAATTTCAAAAGAATATTATTGACTCTTAATGATGATGTAAGAGTTATTCTAATCAAGTTAGCTGATAGACTCCATAATCTTCGAACTATAGCTTCTATGCCTGATCGTAAGAAAGATAAAATACTTAGTGAAAGTATGTATATCTTTATTCCTTTGGCTCATCGTTTAGGCCTTTATTCTATAAAATCAGAAATGGAGGATATTTGGCTTAAGTTTAGGGAACCAAAATATTATGCAGATATTAAAAATAAAATTCATGAAGCCGAATGTTCTAAAGGTGCTTCTCTGAAAAATTTCATAAGTCCTATAAATGATATTTTAGAAAAAGCTGGATATAAATTTAAATTAATCCAGAGAACTAAGTCTCCATATTCTATCTGGCATAAAATGCAGACTAAGAATGTAACTTTCGATGAGATTTTTGATATTTTCGCTATACGTATAGTTTTTGAGCCTAAAGTTGGTGAAGAAGAACGTGTCCAGTGTTGGTATATATATTCTCTTATTTCTGGCATCTACCCTTCTAAGACTGATAGAATTCGTGACTGGGTTACTCGTCCAAAAAATAATGGTTACGAAGCTTTGCATTGCACATTAATGAGTAAAAGCGGTATGTGGGTAGAAGTGCAGATTCGTAGTAAAAGAATGGATGCTATCGCTGAAAAAGGTGTAGCTGCACATTGGACTTATAAAAAATTAAGTGGCGAGAGCAAAAATAATGAAATAGATAATTGGTTGGCTATGGTTCGGGATGTACTCGAAAATACTGATATTAGTGCATTCGATTTTCTAGATAAATTCCATGAAAGTTTGCTATCAAATGGCCTTTATGTCTTTACCCCCAAGGGAGAGTCAAAAGGTATGCCTATAGGATCAACTGTTCTAGACTTCGCATTTAGTATTCACTCGGATATAGGACTACATGCCATTGCCGCGAAAATAAATAGAAAATTAGTTCCTCTTTCTACTAAGCTGAAAAATGGTGATCAGGTCGAGATTATAACTGCTGAGTCTCAAAAACCCCAGAGGGAATGGTTCGATTTTCTTAAGACTTCGAAAGCCAAAAATATAGTGTATGATGCTTTAAAAGATGACACTAAAGATAGTAGTAAAGAAGGTAGAGAAAAGCTTGAGAAGGAACTAGCTAAATATAGTGTTACTCTGCAGAATAGAGTCATACGAAAACTTCTCGCAGCTTATGATGTTTCGTCAAAAGATGAACTTTATTCTAAAATATCTGCTGGCATTATTAATTTTAATAATCTAGAAAAAATATTAAAAACCAATAATAAAAATAAAAGAGTCGGATTCTGGACTTTATCTGTATCAAGAAATAAAAATAATCCTGAGAAGAAAATACCAAAGAATAAAGAGTATATACTGGAAGAAGATCAAGATAAACATACTAAAACTTATCAAACTGCAGAATGTTGTTATCCTATACCCGGAGATGCTGTCGTAGGTTTTCTTCAGCCAAATGGTAATGTTATTGTACATAAGAAAACATGTCCTGTAGCTATTAGTCTAGCTTCAACTGAAGGTGAAACTATAGTAAACGCCAAATGGAAAAAACATACAAGCATAGCTTCTCTAGCTAGATTAAGAATTATCGGAGTTGATAGACTCGGTATAGTAAATGATGTTACAAGATGTATGTCTTTGGAATTAAATATCAATATAAGAAAAGTTACTATAGAAACCCATGATGGTATTTTTGAGGGTTTTATCGATTTTTATGTTTTCACTATTGAAAATTTAGAAACATTAATGACTAAACTTAAAGAAATAAGAGGAGTCGAAGAAGTTTCACGAGTAGAAATTAAATATGAAGAGAATTAATTATATGAATAATAATAACAAAAGGACCGTATTAGAAGCATTTTCTATAATATTTATTTTATATCTAATGTTGTTTTCTAATTCATGTGCGAATACTTCTACCCCTCCTTCTGGAGGTCCCAAGGACACTATTCCACCTGTACTATTATTAACAACCCCTCCTTCTGGTACTGTAAATTTTCCAGTCGAAAATAGAAAAAATAATTCTATATCATTAACATTTAATGAGTATGTAGTTTTAAAAGATATACAAGAAAATCTTTATCTTTCTCCTCCTCAAGAAAAATTTCCAAAGACTAAAATAAAAGGAAAAAGTGTAATAGTAACCTTTGAAGAGCCTCTTGACTCTAATACCACCTATTCTTTAGATTTTGGACAAGGGATAGTCGATAATAATGAAGGCAATGTTTTTCATAATTACGTATATAGTTTTTCTACAGGTAAGGTAATCGACTCCTTGTATGCATCTGGAAATGTAGTAGATGCTAAAACTATGCTACCTCAGAAAGGTGTCACTGTATTGTTTTATAAATCTGATGCAGATTCTGCAGTCTTTAATTCACGTCCAGATGCTTCGGCTAAAACTGATGAATGGGGTTACTTTACTGTTAGAAATCTAAAACCAGATAAATATCATGTATATGCTATTTCAGATATAAATAAAAACAATAAATATGATCCTAGCAGTGAAAGCATAGCTTTTTTAGACTCAGTATTTTCTCCTACAGCTATTATGAGTCCTGATTCTCTGGCTTTAAAAAATTATGATATGAAAGATACTCTTGCTTGTTTAGCTCGTCCATCAGAACTTCATTTATCATTATTTACAGAAAATGCTACCAAACAATTTATTCGTTCCTCAGAAAGAACAGCAGAAAGAGCTATGTATATTAAATTTACTGCTCCTGATGCTGAAGTTAAATCCTTACAAATAGAAGGCATAGATAGTTCTAAAATCATTAAACAATTTAACATATTAAAAGATAGTCTGAGTTTATGGATTAATGATGACTCTAAAATAGCAGATACTTTGAATCTTTTCATAGATTATATGGCTACAGATGATTCTTTATCAATTTTAGTTCCTAAAATCGATACTTTAGAAATGATAAAACCAAAGGAGAAAAAAAGTTTAAATAAAAGAGGAAAAGCAGTCGTAGTTAAAGATACTTCAGTGGTTTATGACATTACGGCTACACCAAGCACCATTGAACAAGAAGGTATAACATTAGATTTCAACTATCCCCTATCTATCGCTCCATTTGACTCTATATCTATCTCATATTTAACTCCACAACAGCAGGAAATGGATTCTAAGTTCACAGTAACACAAGATTCTACAGATATTAAGAAATATATAATAAAGTTAAAAGATGCATTAGTCACTGGATACGAATACACTTTAAAAATCCCTAAAAATACATTTTATGATATTAATGGATTACCAGCTGATAGTCTTGTGAAAAAATTCAAGCTACCTAGTGATGATAATTTAAGTACTTTAACTCTAGATATTACTAATATAGAAGGATACTATGTAGTAGAATTAATAAATGAAAAAAGAGATAAAGTAATTAGAAAATATTCGGTTAATAAAGAATGTAAACTTGATTTTCCATATTTAAAAGCAAATAAATATTCAATAAGAATTACAGAAGATAAAAATGACAATGGTATAATTGATACTGGAGATGTTTTAAAAAAGAAACAACCAGAAAAAGTTATACTAGTAAAAATAGGAAAAGGTAGTGGAGATAAATCATTTTTACTAGATTTGCCAGCGAAAACTGAATTAGAACAAACCATCAATATCGGAGAATTGTTTAAATAATGAATAAAAATAAATTAATATATATAATTTCATTCTTGATATTTTTCATATCAGAAATCCCTTCCTATTCCCAGGTTAACAATTTTGACCCAAATGGTGGAAATATTTTTCAATTAGATACAACGAAAACTGTTACTACCAAACCAGATGAATTCTTAATAGGATTAAAATACATGTATAATATTTCTAGTATTTCAGCCACACCAGCTATGGAAGAAAAATCTATGTCATGTCCAGTTAACTTCGAGTTATCTTTTATATATTACCATCCTTTATGGGGATTTTTAGACTATTTTGGTTTTAGAACAGGAATAGCCTATCAAACTCAAGGATTTAAAACAGAATATAACATAGATAATTTCGCACAACAAATTACTACTATTGAAATTCCTATGATGACAGACGTCAAAATGAATATAGGATCTCATTTTAGACTTTTCGTTAGTGGAGGAGCATTCGTAGGATATAGGATGACGACAGACCGAGAAAGTTTCGACTGTTTTGATAGAAGATATGACTACGGATTATTAGGAGGAGGAGGATTTGGAGTAATATTCAAACCATTTGAATTACAATTTAATGTTACATATCAATTCTCTTATTCTCAATTATTTGACCCAGAAAAATTTAGCAGTAACTCATGGTTATACACCTATCCGAGTCAATTACTATTTGGAATTGGAATATATTATCACTTTAAATAAGACATGAAACAAATATCTGTAACAATGAGAGATACGGCAATAGGTCCAAATTCACCTATAGCAGTACAAACGATGTGTAACACCAATACAAATGATATTGAATCATCTGTAGCGCAATGTGAAGAAATGGCCGATGCAGGAGCCGATATTATCAGACTTACTACCCAAGGAGAAAGAGAAGTAGCATCCTTGGCAATAATAAAGCAGAGACTAATAGATGAAAATATCAATATTCCATTAGTGGCAGATATACATTTTAGTGCAAAGGCTGCATTCGCAGCAGCTAAAGTAGCAGACAAAGTCAGAATCAACCCTGGCAATTTCGCTAAAACTCAAGAGCAAGCACAAAAAGATTTCAGAACCTTTTTAAAAATATGTAAAGAGAATCACACAGTAATCAGAATAGGTATAAATCATGGTTCATTAGGGAAAAGAATTACAGAATTATATGGCAATACCCCCAAAGGAATGAAAGAGGCCATGGTAGAATGGGTAAATATGTGCATCGAAGAAGAATTCTATGATGTAGTACTATCATTAAAAGCTAGTAACACAGTAGTAATGGTAGAAGCCTATCGTCTTGTATATCAATGGATGAAAGAAAAAGGAATAATGTTCCCTCTGCATGTAGGTGTTACAGAAGCTGGAAATGGAGACATGGGTAGAATAAAATCAGCTGTAGGAACTGCTACTCTACTTAAAGAAGGTATTGGAGACACTATAAGAGTCTCTCTTACAGAAGATCCTGTAAATGAAATTCCTGTCGGTAAAATGATTACAAGTTACTTTGAAAAAGACCATATATTACCAAAAGACAATAATTTCGTCTTCAAAGCAGCTACTCATGAAGAATTCATAGTCAAAGCAGCATGTGAGATTGGTCCATTATTAATGAATAATGAAATTGAAGATTTCACTATAAAAGGAAACATTAATAATAAACCTGCTGCCCCAGAAAAATTATCTACATTAAAAGATAATATACTTCAAGCTGCCAGAAAAAAATTCACTACATGTGAATATGTAGCATGTCCTGGTTGTGGAAGAACATTATACGATCTTCAAGCTGCTTTTAACGAAGTAAAATCTAAAACTTCACATCTTAGAGGACTAAGTATAGCAGTTATGGGATGCATAGTTAATGGCCCTGGAGAGATGGCAGACGCAGATTATGGTTATGTAGGAGAAGGTGGAGGAAAAGTTTCAATCTATAGAAAACAGGAGCCTGTCTTTAGAGGAGTTCCTCAAGAAGAAGCTGTAGAAAAATTATTGAAACTTATAGATGATGATAAGAAATTATAAAAAATAAGTAGAAGACCTTAGAAATATTATGTATTAACCCTTTTTTTTGATATTTTTGTGCTCAATTATGAATGAATCAACATTACATTTTGAAAATGGCCTTGAATTTACAGGCTATTCATTTGGCTATGAAAAGCCAACTTCTGGAGAAATAGTTTTTAACACTGCGATGTCAGGCTATCCAGAAAGTTTGACCGATCCATCTTATTTTGGACAAATTCTATGTTTTACTTATCCTATGATAGGAAATTATGGCGTTCCTGAGAATGAAATCATTAATTCACTATCTTCTGTATTCGAATCTGAAAAAATACAAGTAAGAGGGATAATTATTTCTGACTATTCTTTTGAATACTGCCACTGGGATGCTGTTAAAAGCCTAGACGAGTGGTTAAAAGAGAATAAGATACCTGCTATCTACGGGGTTGACACTAGAGAAATCACTAAAATTCTAAGAGAGTCTGGTTCAATGCTTGGTGCCATTGTTCCAAAAGGTTTTGAAATGCCTACTACATTATATGATCCAAATAAAGAAAATTTAGTAGCTAAAACTAGCTGTAAAGAGATTATTAAATATAATGAAAATAAAGGCTATAAAAAAGTCGTATTATTAGACTGTGGTGTTAAACATAATATTATCAGATGTTTAAATAAACGTAATGTTGAAATTATCAGAGTTCCATGGGACTATGATTTTACTACTATAGATTATGATGGTCTATTTATATCAAATGGTCCTGGAGATCCTAGTTACTGTACTATAGCTATTAAAAACATTCAAAAAGCTATGACGATTGGGAAACCAATTTGTGGTATATGTATGGGAAATCAATTACTTTCACAAGCAGCAGGAGCTACTACATATAAACTAAAATATGGACATCGTAGTCATAACCAACCTGTACGTCTTATTGGAACCAATAAATGTTATATAACTTCTCAAAATCATGGTTTCGCTGTAAATACAGATACTATAGGAGATGACTGGTCTCCTTTATTTGTAAATATGAATGATGGAACAAATGAAGGAATAAAACATAAGAATGGGAAATTTTTCTCAGCACAATTCCACCCTGAAGCTTCTAGTGGTCCTACTGACACTGAATTTTTATTTGATGAATTTATTAAACTTCTATAAACATGGTTGACAAAAATATAAAGAAAGTACTGATACTTGGATCTGGCGCATTAAAAATAGGTGAAGCTGGTGAATTTGATTATTCTGGATCTCAAGCCCTTAAAGCTATGAGAGAAGAAGGAATAGAAACCATTCTTATTAATCCTAACATCGCCACTGTACAGACATCTGAAGGTATTGCTGATAAAATCTATTTTTTACCTGTCACTCCATATTTTGTAGAACAAGTAATAATTAAAGAAAAACCACAAGGCATACTTCTTTCATTCGGAGGTCAAACAGCTCTTAACTGTGGAGTAGAATTATTTAAAAATAATATATTTGAGCAATATGGTATCAAAGTACTTGGTACTCCTGTTCAATCAATAATAGATACTGAAGACAGAGAACTTTTTATAGAAAAATTAGACCAGATTGGTGTAAAAACAATAAAAAGTGAAGCTACTGAAAATCTACAAGAAGCACTACAAGCTGCTAAAGATCTTGGTTATCCTGTTATATTAAGAGCAGCCTATGCATTAGGAGGACTAGGAAGTGGTTTTTGTGATAATGAAGAAGAGTTAAATAAATTAGCAGAGAAAGCATTCTCCTACTCTCCACAAGTCTTAGTAGAAAAATCCCTAAAAGGATGGAAAGAAATAGAATATGAAGTAGTTAGAGATCAATATGATAATTGTATTACAGTATGTAATATGGAAAATTTCGATCCACTTGGTATTCATACAGGTGAAAGTATCGTCGTCGCTCCATCTCAGACTCTTTCTAATAAAGACTACTTCTTGTTACGTGAATTAGCCATTAAGATAATCAGGCACGTAGGTATTATAGGTGAATGTAATGTTCAATATGCTTTTGATCCTTCATCACTTGAATATAGAGTCATTGAGGTTAATGCTCGATTAAGCAGATCATCAGCCTTAGCTTCAAAAGCTACTGGTTATCCCCTAGCCTTCGTAGCAGCTAAATTAGGTTTAGGATATGGACTTTTTGAATTGAAGAATTCAGTAACTAAAACTACTCCAGCATTCTTTGAACCAGCACTTGACTACGTAGTATGTAAGATTCCTCGTTGGGATTTATCTAAATTCCAGGGAGTATCTAGAGAAATAGGTAGTAGTATGAAAAGTGTCGGAGAAGTAATGGCCATTGGTCGAACTTTCGAGGAAAGTATTCAGAAAGGCTTACGAATGATAGGTCAGGGAGCTCATGGATTCGTTGCTAATAAATTAATTTCTGTAGATGATATAGATAAAGAATTAACAGCACCAACTGATAATCGTATTTTCGTAATATCTCTAGCATTTCAAAAAGGTTATTCAGTCGATAAAATACATGATTTAACTAAAATCGACAAATGGTTTTTATATAAATTAGATAATATTATTAAAACCTCCAATGATTTAACAAAGCTAAATAAAAAGGAAGATTTATCTTATGATTTGCTGAAACATGCTAAAATTCAAGGCTTTTCAGATTTCCAGATAGGTCGTTTGATTTATAAAGATAATATAGATGTAGATGATTCTTTAATGATGATTAGAGAATATCGTAAGAAATTAGGTATTCTTCCTGTAGTAAAACAAATCGATACATTAGCCGCAGAGTTTCCTGCTCAAACTAATTATTTATATCTAACCTATAGTGGAACTAAATCTGATGTAGAGTATCTACATGATCAGAAATCAATAATCGTCTTAGGTTCAGGAGCTTATAGAATAGGAAGTTCTGTAGAATTTGATTGGTGTAGTGTCAACGCGCTGAAAACTATTAAAAAATCAGGTTGGAGAAGTGTTATGATTAATTATAATCCTGAGACCGTATCTACTGATTATGATGAATGTGACAGATTATATTTTGATGAACTTTCTTTTGAAAGAGTTCTTGATATATATGAGCTTGAGAATCCTCATGGTGTAATAGTTTCTGTTGGAGGTCAAATACCTAACAATCTATCCATTCGTTTGAACAACGTTAATGCCAGACTTTTAGGTACAAGTGCAGATAGTATTGATAATGCAGAGGATAGAAATCGTTTCTCTTCTCTGATGGATACCTTAAATATAGATCAACCAAGATGGAAAGAACTTACATCCTTTGATGAAATAGATAGTTTCGTAGAAGAAGTCGGATTTCCTGTTCTAGTAAGACCATCATATGTACTCTCGGGTGCTGCTATGAATGTATGTTCTAATAATGAAGAACTTAAACGTTTCTTGACTTTAGCAGCTAATATATCTAAAAAACATCCAGTCGTAGTATCTGAATTTATTCAGAATGCTAAAGAAATAGAATTTGATGCTGTCTCTAATAAAGGAAATATAGTTTCTTATGCCATATCAGAACACATTGAATTCGCTGGAGTACACTCTGGAGATGCGACCATTCAGTTCCCTCCTCAGAAAATTTATATTGAAACAGCTAGAAGAATCAAAAAGATAGCTCGCCAAATAGCCAATGCACTGTATATTACAGGTCCCTTTAATATACAATTCCTGGCTAAAGAAAATGATATTAAAGTTATAGAATGTAATTTAAGAGCATCAAGAAGTTTCCCATTCGTATCGAAGGTGTTAAAAGTTAACTTTATCGACTTAGCTACAAAAGCCATGATAGGTGAAAAAGTAACTAAACCTAATAAGAATGTATTTGATTTAGATTATGTCGGAGTTAAAGCTTCCCAATTCTCTTTCTCTAGACTTCAAAAGACAGATCCTGTTTTAGGAGTTGATATGTCATCAACTGGAGAGGTAGGTTGTATAGGCATTGATAGTAACGAAGCTGTATTGAAATCTATGTTATCTGTAGGTTATACTATTCCTAAAAAGAATATTTTAGTATCATCAGGTGACTGGAAACAGAAAGCTGAATTACTCTCTACTTGTAAACTATTACATGAACATGATTTCTCAATATTCGCCACTGGTGGTACATATAAATATCTGAATGATAACAACATACCTTGTTCATTAGTCTATTGGCCTAGTGAAGAAGGAAGATACCCTCAGGCGCTTGATATGGTACACGAAAAGAAGATTGATCTGGTTATCAATATCCCTAAAAATCTTTCTGAGAAAGAACTAACAAATGGATATAAGATTCGTCGTGCTGCTGTAGATTTAAATATACCTTTAATAACAAATTCTAGATTAGCCGCAGCATTTATTAATTCTTTCTGTACTATTCCTTTAGATAAGATAGAAATTAAGAGTTGGGATGAATATAAATCATTTGATTAATGGATATTGTATTATTAATAGTAGGCTTAGTTCTAATTTTACTTGGGGCAGATTGGCTTGTTGATGGCTCTGCCTCAATAGCTAGAAAATTAGGTATTTCCGAACTAGTAATTGGTCTAACCATTGTAGCTATTGGCACATCTGCACCAGAGATGGTAGTCAGTTTATTATCAGCCATAGATGGCAGTGCTGATATGTCAGTCGGAAATGTACTAGGCTCTAATATAGCGAATACCCTCTTAGTACTTGGCACCGTGAGTGTTATTACTCCCATTGCCTTAACTAAAGGTAATATTAAAAGAGATGTTCCTATAATGTTCTTAGCTACCCTACTATTTATATTTCTTTGTTCTGACATAGCATTAAGAGCTGCAAATATTAATTCTATATCAAGATTTGATGGTATTATATTTTTAATATGTTTTGGTTTATTTTTATTTTCTTCCTTTAAATATTCTAATAATTTTGAAGAAGAAGAAGTAAAGAATATTAAAGATCTACCAGCTGCTAGATCCATTCTTTATATTATATTCGGTATCATAGCATTGCTCGGAGGAGGTAATTTATTCGTAAATTCTGCTAAAGATATCGCTATTAAACTTGGAGCTTCTGAATCGTTTATTGGTATTACGATTTTAGCATTTGGTACATCTCTTCCAGAACTTGTTACTTCTGTAATAGCAGCGATTAAACAGAAAGGTCAAATGGCATTAGGGACTATAGTAGGTTCAAATATTTTTAATTTACTATTCATTTTAGGTACAACATCTGTTATTACTCCTCTTAGATTACAAGGTATTACTAATATTGACTTAGGAGTATTATTGTTATCAGCCATTTTGATAACTACCAGCTCTTTTATATTTGGTAAAAATCGAATTAGTAGAACTAATGGTATCATTTTTCTCTTAGTTTATATAGCCTATTTCATATGGCTAATTATTAATCTTTAGACTGTTATTTATATAAATTATTTATAAATAAATTTTTTGATATATGTATTTATTTATTAATTTTGTTGAACTAAAATTAGTAAATACTTATACTATATACTATGTTACTTATTAAAAAAGTCGGTGTATATCTTAATTTAACACATTTTAAATTTAAAAACACCGTATATAACGCTTTCAAATATCATAATCTTGATATTACACCAGAACAATTTCTTTTAATTGATTCTTTATGGGATGTTGATGCTGTTTCTCAACAGACAGTAGCTAATTTCATGCATAAAGACAAAAATTCTATAACTCGTTTAATAGATGCTTTAGAAAAAAAAGGATTTATTAACAGAATAGCAGATCAGCAAGATAGAAGAAATAAATTGGTGAAATTGACAGACAAAACTCGCTCTCTTGAGGGAGAAATTACTGATGCAGCTACTCAAGCCGTAGAATATATTACAAAAAATATATCAGATAAAGAGTTAGACCAATTTGTATGCACTATGATTAAAATGGCGAATAATATTGATAAGTATGAAGAAATTCTGAAAAAAGAAAAAATATAATGGGAAAATTATTTGATAGACTAATGGAAGATAACCGAATGCAGGCAGGATTCCATAGCTGTATAAACTGCGGCACATGTACTGCTATATGTCCAGCTGCAGAATTTTACAAATATAATCCTCAAACAATAGTCAGTACGGTTCAAACACGAAATGACGACGAAATAGAAAAATTATTAAAAGGAAATCAAATATGGTATTGTGGATCATGTATGTCTTGTCTTCAACGTTGTCCTAGAAAAAATGCTCCAGGTTTAATAGTAATGGCATTACGTAAATTATCTGTAGATACGGGATTTTTCGTTTGTTCTGAAAAAGGAAGACAAGAATATGCACTTATGAAAATCCTTTGTAATAATATTCTTGAATTTGGTTATTGCATCTATCCTGAAACATTCAAATATGAGGACCACCCTGAATATGGACCTGTAGGACAATGGGTACTTAATAATGCAGATGACGTATATGAACGTGTAGGTGCTCCTTATAAAAAAGATACTGTAGGAGCCCTAAGAAAAATTCCTAAAGAATCTATTGATGATCTTAAGAAAATATTTGACATATCTGGTGCTACAGCTCAAATGAAACAAGTAAAAGATCGTTCTATGGAGCAAGCGAAAAAAATGGGAATGAGTGAGGAAGAATATTTCGATATGTGTTTTAGATATAGTAGTGATATTCATTTTAATAATAAAGACGATTAATCATGATTTACGAAGGAAAGAAGAAGATATGGGCTGATTATCAACAAGATATACCTGAAGATAACTATTTTTATGCCAGAAGTTGTATCCGTCAAAATTTCTATCCTGGTGCTGAAAGAATGTTTCTTGAATTAGCCAGAAATAAATTTAATAAAGATATATATGAAACGAAATACCACACTACATGTGGTGGTATAGCTTATTATTGTAACTCCATTCCTGAAGAGACAGCTATGCTTATCGTAGCTCGTCAGTTTGCTTTAGCTACAGAAGCAGGATATGAAAATTTCGTAGTTTCATGTGTTACTTCTTTTGGTTTACATTCTGAGATTCTTGATACTTGGCATAATTATCCAGAAATAGAAGCTAAAATACATCAAATGTTATGGGATTCTTGTCGTAAAGAATTCGTTAAACCTAAATATTTAGCTCATGCTAGTGATTTGATGTTTAAATATAGATTTTTATTATCTGCTCAAGCTAAAATTAAATTTATTAATAGTAAAACTGGGGAACCCTTACGTGTAGTTGAGCATGTAGGTTGTCACTATAACAAGATTTTTCCATCAAGAAGTATTGGAGGTGGAGAATATCCACAAGTTTTATCCGGATTGATTGAATCTTTAGGTGGTTCGATAATAGATTATCCAGAAAGAAGACACTGCTGTGGTTTTGGATTTAGACAATATATACTAAAAGCTAATAGAGGTTATTCTTTATCAAATAGTTATAAAAAGTATGAGTCTATGGAACCATATCACCCAGATATGATTATAACTAACTGTCCTGGTTGTGGTTATTTTATGGATCATTGGCAATATGTAGTAGCTGAAACTACTGGTAAGACTTATGGTAAGGATGGCTATGGTATTCCTGTCCTATCTTTTGAAGAAGTAGCAGGTTTAGCTATGGGATATAATCCTTGGGATATCGGTTTGCAAATGCATCAAACTGCGGTAGAACCACTACTAGATAAATTAGGAATAAAATACGATAAGAATGCTAAATATTTAGGTGTTAATGGTAAGAAATTAGCTAATCCATTATTACCCGAAAAATCTAAGATATTTTAATATGCAAAATAATAAGAATATTTTAATAATTGGAGGTGGGCCTAGTGGCTTAGCTGCTTCAGCTCAACTCGCTAAACTTGGATATCTCCCATTTCTTATAGAAAAAGAATCCCAATTGGGTGGACATTTAAATACCTGGGATCGTCTTTTTCCAGACAGAGAATCAGCTGAAGATATAAAAAAAGAATTAATATCTGATTTGGGCAATACTAAATGGTTTGTTTCAACTACGATAGATTATATAAATAGATTAGAAAATTCATATAACATTCAATTATCCAATGGTATTTCTATTATAGCTGATGCTATTCTTGTAGCGACTGGTTTCGATTTATTTAAAGCAGAAAAAAAAGAAGAGTATGGTTATGGCATATATGAAAAAGTCATCACTAATGCTGATCTTGAAAAGTTTTTTAAAACAGGCTATGATAAAAGAATAATCAAAAATCCAAAAAGTATAGCCTTCGTACACTGTGTTGGTTCTAGAGATGAGAAGGTAGGTAATAGATATTGTTCAAAAGTTTGTTGTGTAACAGCTATTAAACAAGCATGTGAATTAAAAGAAGTTTTTCCTGATGCTACTATTTACTGTTTCTATATGGATCTGAGAATGTTTGGGAAAAGATACGAAGAGTTATATTACGAGGCTCAAACTAAATATGGTATAAGATTTATACGAGGAAGAGTTTCAGAAATTTTTGAAGCAAATGCTGAATCTAGTCTAATTATTAAGGCTGAAGACACCTTGACTAGTAAACCTCTTAGAATATCTGTAGATTTAGCAGTATTGATGGCAGGTATGTGTCATTCTGAAAAAACTAATGACATATCTAATATGCTTTCTTTATCTATAGATAATGATGGATTTTTAAAAAGTCTATCTAATACCGCACATATCTGTGAATCAGCTCATGAAGGTGTATTTTATGCAGGTGCTTGTACAGGACCAAAGAATATACCAGAATCATTAAGTGAAGGTAGGTCTGCTGCTCTTATCATACATAATTATCTTATCGATAAAAACATAAAAGAAGAAAAAAACAATGATTGATTTCGGATATAATATCGATCAGAGTTCTGTAATCGATATGACCAAGTTTGATCCTACTCTATATAATAAACTTATAGAAGCAGAACCAGATGTCTTAAAATGTATGGCATGTGGTAGATGTACTGCTAGTTGTACTGCAGGACAATTTACTCATGTAGATTTAAGACGTTGCATTTTACTTCTTTCACGTGGAAAAGATAAAGATGCGTTAAAAGAAATTAAGCCATGTTTGTTATGTGGAAAGTGTAATCTTGTATGTCCTCGAGGAATTAATACAAGACATCTAATACTATGTATTCTAAGAATCTATAAACAATAATTATCGTGGAAGAGAGATTTTTATCTGGATATAATAACTTCGTAATACCATTTATGGTAGGAATGGTTTTTATTTTAGTCTATTGCCTCTTAGGTTTGATTAAAATGATATATCAATTACCTATTCGTGATAGAAATAAATTTCTATTATCTCTTATCACTCCTACTCTGATTTTTAAAAATATAAAGGACATTCTATTAACTGTTCTCCTTCATGTTAAAATGTGGAAAAAGAATCCATTACTTGGTTTCATGCATTCTAGCATAGCTTTTGGATGGTTTTGTATCATAATAATAGGTCATATAGAAACACTTATATATGTTCCACATAGAGTAAAATTATTTTATTACCCTATCTTTTTCAGGTATTTCGTAATGAGTACACATGAAACCGTGAGAGGTGCTTTCTTGTGTTTTCTTATGGATTCAATTTTACTTATTATTTTATTAGGTATAGCTCTGGCCGTTATAAAGAGAATAAGATCTTCTATTCTTGGTATGAGAAGGACTACTAAACAATCTCTGATAAATAATGTAGCTATGATAGCTCTGTGGTCTATTTTTCCTCTTCGACTTTTAGCTGAGGGATTCACTGCAGGTATTAGTGGAGGTAGTTTTTTGACTAAAGGAGTCTCAGATTTATTTGGTAATTTTTTCTCAAATGATTTAAAGATTCTTCCTTCGTGGTGGGCTTATTCTATATCTCTAGGTGTATTTTTCGTATTGCTTCCTTGGACTAGATATATGCATATACCGACAGAGGCTATTTATATTATGTTTAAAAATGCAGGTATCAAAGCTTCTCATCCAACAAAGGGTTATGCTTTAGCAGAAATTTATACGTGTCCAAGTTGTGGTTTATGTATTGATGCATGTCCGATGGGTACACAGAAAAAGAATTTACCATATTCGTCTGTATATTTTATCAGACAACTGAGAAATAAAAATAAAGAAAAAATAGAAGAAATAGCTAATAAATGCCTTATGTGCGGTAAATGCGTCGAGGCATGTCCTCAGGGACTTGATTCTGTAGCATTAAAATTAGCTCAAAGGAGTCTGATAAAGCCTAATACTAAAAATGATTTTTCTTATCTATCTAGAATAGAACTTCCAAAGGCTAAACCGGAGAAGGTTTTATATTATGCAGGCTGTATGACTCAGCTTACTCCTACTATCTCTCGTTCAGTAACTAAGTTACTAGATATTATGAATGTAGATTATAATTTCATAGATGAGGAAGGTGGTATGTGCTGTGGAAGACCTATGTTATTGGCTGGTAAAACTTACGAGGCTGAGAGAATCGTTCGTAAGAATTCCGATATGATTTTAGCTACTGGTGCGAGTACTTTAATAGTGTCTTGCCCAATATGTTATAAAATGTTTAAAGAAAAGTATAATTTGCCTGGTATTAATATCATTAACTATACTGAGTATTTTGATCAAAAAGTTAAAGAAGGCAAATTACCTTTAAAATCAACAAATAAGAAATATGTTTACCATGATCCTTGTGAATTAGGTAGAGGATCTGGAATATATAAACAACCAAGAGAAATTATTGCTAATATAGGTTATCTGGTAGAAGCAGATGAATCAAAGAATAAGAGCATTTGCTGTGGAGGAAGTTTAGGTTCTCTGACTCTTTCATATGAAGATAGAACACATATCACAGATTTAGCTGTTAGAAATTTACTATTTAATAAACCAGATGAAATAGTTACAGCGTGCCCTTTATGCTATAAAACTTTTAGTAATAATTCTCCTATAAAAGTAAAAGACATATCTCAAATTTTAGTAGAAAATATAACAAACAATAATAAATTATCATGAAAGAATTTACGCCTACGAAGTATAAATTAAAAAATGTAGCTGATGGCAGAATATTCAACGATGAGGGTTGGACTCTTTCCGATCCTGAATACGCTCACCCATCATTGGTTAGAGCTGTATATGAAAATAAAAGATTAAATTTAAGAAGCGACGATTATGGTTTTTACCGTTTCGCCGATTGGCTTCCTATAAATAAAGTATTAGAAAAATCAGCACCTACTATTACTTATAAAAGTGAAGGATTAGCTAAACATTTAGGTTTAAGCTCATTATATGTTTCTTTTTCTGGTTATTTCCCTGAAAAAGGAGCATTTATGAGAACTTGTTCTTTTAAAGAAACTGAAGCTTATTCTGTATGTGGTAAACTTCCTGAAGACAATAATAAAATATTAGTAGTAGCATCTGCTGGAAATACAGCAAGAGCATTTGCTAAAGTTTGCTCAGAAAATAATATTCCTTTATTATTGTCTGTGCCTGAGGATAATATCAATGCTTTATGGTTCGATACACCGATTAATGACTGCGTTAAACTTATATGTACTCCTAAGGGTAGTGATTATTTCGATTCAATTTATCTAGCTGCTGTTGCTTCTAAATCTGGTAAATTTATTAATGAAGGCGGAGCAAAAAATGTAGCAAGACGTGATGGAATGGGAACAACTGTTCTTTCTGCTGCTACAACTATAGGTCGCATACCTGATAGTTATTTTCAAGCTGTTGGAAGTGGAACTGGAACCATTGCCGCGTGGGAAGCAAATTTAAGACTTATTGAAGATGGTAGATTTGGTAATCATAAAATGGTTTTGCATCCTGCTCAAAATATTCCTTTTACACCGATGAAAGATGCTTGGGAAGCGCATAGTAGATCGTTTATGCCTGTGGATCATAATGCTTTTAAATGTGATGCTTTGGCAATAAAGGCTAATGTGCTTTCTAACAGAAAACCTCCTTTCTCTATACCTGGTGGTGTTTATGATGCTTTATTAGATAGTAATGGATTCGTTGAAGCAGCTACTAATGATGATATAGATAGAGTTTCTGCTATGTTCAAAGAACTTGAAGGCATTGATATCGCTCCTGCTGCTGCTGTAGCTGTTCAAGGTATGATTAATGCTGTGAATGAAAATCGTGTTAAAAAGGACGAAGTTATTATGCTTAATATTACTGGAGGTGGAGAAGAATTATTTAAATCTCAAAATAAAATTCACCTTTTAAAGCCTTCATTAATTATGAAACATGATGATGAAGAGGAGAAAATAATACGTCAAGTTGAAGATTTATTGAAATAATATTATATCTTTGTTATATAACATTTTAAATTTTATTATTATGAATATACTTACAACTTTATTAGCTGTTACTGATTCGTTATCTAAATCCAAAGACTCTTTGTTATCTGGAGGTCTTGTACCTGATAAAATCATGACTAAAATTTCAGCGTTTGATGGAAAAGAGCTTAGTACTTCTCTTATCGAGACGCTTACAAAATGGGGTTTGAAACTTATATCAGCAGTATTAGTTTTCTTAATTGGTAGATGGATAATACGCAGACTTAAAAATTTCTTAGTAAAAGTTTTAGCTAAGAAAGAATATGATGCTGCATTATCTAATTTTCTAGTCAGTGTAGTTAATGCAGTTTTAATTGTTTTATTAATAATAATTATTATAGGTATTCTTGGTATTCCTACTACTTCACTTTCAGCACTTGTAGCTGCATTTGGTATCGCTATCGGTATGGCTCTTAGTGGAGCACTTCAAAATTTCGCTGGAGGAGTTATGATATTAATATTTAGACCTTTCAGGACAAAAGATTATATTGAAGCTAATGGGTTTGCAGGAACAGTAATAAAAGTTAATATAACTACTACTACTCTTCTAACCCCTGATAATAAAGAGATTATAATTCCAAATGGAAGTCTTATTAATGGTAACATTATTAATTATTCTTCTACAGGAACTCGTCGTATTACATGGGATATATCTATAGCTTACGGAGATGATGTGGAACAAGCTAAAAAAGTTTTAGATAAACTATTTGCTGGTGATAAACGTATAATCGACACCCCAGAAAAACCATATGCTGTTCTTTCATCGTTAAGTGATAGTGCTATAATCATTTCAGCAAGAGCTTGGACTAAATCGTCAGATTATTGGTCTCTTCTTTTTGATATGAATGAAAAGATATACAAAGAATTTCCTAAAAATAATCTTAACTTCCCATTTCCTCAAATGGATGTTACGATTTCTAATCCTTCTGAACTAAATAAATAGTTATAATAATTTTAAATAAAAAAAAACTAGTAGTATTAAAACAATACTACTAGTTTTTTTTATGTCTATTTTTAATTACTAATACTTTAATGGATTAGCATATATATTAAGATATATAGTAGCTAATTCTTTAGAATTAAATGTTGGATTTTCTTCTAATATTTTAGCAAGACCATTTTTCATATAATTTTTGAAAAAAGTAAATTTATCGATTGTATAATTTTCGTTGTTTTTATATTCTAATGACGATAATTCATCTAGTATTTTCTTGCTATCATTTAAACCCTTCAGCTTTTCAAGTAAATCTGCTGCTATATAATTATTTTCGACTAAAGTGAAATTTCCTCTAATACGTTTATCAATTATAGATGCTAATTCTAAATATTTTTCATTTTTATCAAGGAGACTGCATCTTTTAATTTCTTCTATGGATATTGGCTTTCCGAAACTATAATGAACCTTTCCTTTTGGCTGGATAATACCTGTTAACATGCTCTGCATATCTTCATTTGGCGACTTAACATATTTGTTACTTTTACTGATATACAGTTCTTTAGCTTTAAAAAAGTCACAAGATTCATATTCGTAAGATATTGATAATGGAAGTATAGATAATTCTGTAAAATCCTTTACGAAATCTTTTGATCCACTCATTTCAAACATCTTTAGCAGACCTTGTTCTGTAGTATCATATCCATCCTTAGTGCGACCATTTCTCTGAGAAATCCAAATTGAAGAAGTGTTAGTAGAAACACTATGTCTTATATATTTTGATAAATTTAATGAAGAAAAGTATTTTTCTTTAACAGTTCCTCCTCTCTCTACTGTCACCATTTTGTTAGACTTCATTAAATCTTTCACAAAAGGAGAAGAGATTAAATTATCTCCTACAGTTATTTCAGTAGTAAACTGTTTATCATTTAATAATATGATTTGTAAAAATGCAGAATCTAATATAATATCTCTATGGTTAGAGATTATTAGATAACATTTATCACTAGATACATTTTCCAAACCTGAAACTTCTAGTCCTTCAGTCGTATCATCTACTACTTTCTGTACTATCTTTGATAATACCCTTTCTTGAAAATCATTTACTCCATTTATAGTATTCAGGAGCTTTATTAAATCTTTTGGATCTAAATTCGGATCAATGAACTTAGAGATATTATTAATAGCAGGACTCTCAGCCATGCGTTTAACCGCCTCTACAGTTTCATCATCATTATATGGGCGGATCTTGTCGAAATTATTTGTCATTATTGAATTAATTTAAGCAATAGGTATTAGTCTATACTCATAGCTTTTATATTATATTTATTAAGATAATTCTTTCCTTCCGGAGTATATGCGTATTTAATTCTTTTAGCGTATGCTTTCTCCACCTTATTTCTTACTATCTTCATAGTACTATTAACCATTTTGTTCTTTTCTGAAAATGGCTCATCAGCTATTATAAAGGTAGAAGGTAACCATCGTTCTGGAAATAAAGATGCGAATTCACCTCCTCTGGTATATTTGTCTAAATATTTCTTTAGATATTCCAATCCCTCTTTCCCTTTAGGAATAACAGATTTATCTACATCTAAAATACAAATAGAATATGGAGACTGATTATTATACATAATAGCATTGCTAACTCCAGGAATATTGGCTTGAAATGATTCTTCGATACCTTCAGGTGCATATTTTTCTCCGTCTGAGGCTATTAATAAACTTTTGAATCTTCCAAGTACATATAAAAAACCTTCTTTAGTCATATATCCCATATCTCCAGTATATAACCAACCATCTTGTACGGTTTCAGCTGTAGATTTTGGATTTTTCCAATAACCTGCCATTACATTCTCTCCTTTTATAGCTATTTCTCCAGATTGACCTATTGGCAATTCTTTTCTATCTGAATCAACTATTTTAAGTTCCATAGGACTAACCAGAATTCCTGATGAACCTAGTATATGAGCTCTCTCACAATTAGTAGAGATAACGGGAGTAGCTTCTGATAATCCATAACCTTGATACATTGGCATTCCTATGGCATAATAAAATTTTTGTAAATCTATACCTAACAAAGCACCTCCTCCGACAAAGAAATCTAATTCGCCTCCCATAGCAGAAGCAACTTTAGAAAATACATGTTTCTGATAAAATTTCACAAAAGGTTTTAATATACATGTCCATCCTGTTCCTTTATTATATCCATTTTTATTATAGACCATACTAACTTTTAAAGCATGATTAAATAATTTTTCAGTGAATTTTCCTTTACTTTTTACTGATGCTTCAATAGATTTTTTAAAACTTTTAGCTAGTGCTGGAACAGATAATAATATATTAGGTTTAAATTCTTGGATAGCTAAAGGAATATTTCTTAATCCTTCTCTTGCTGATTTACCATATGGAACTGTAGCTACAATACCTCCATTATGTAACATAGCATAAAAACCTACTACATGAGCAAAGCAATGATCTAAAGGTAAGATAATTAGCATTTTAGTGCCTTTCTTTACATCTACTACATTTAAGGCTTGTTCTACGTTAGCTGTGTAATTTCTATGTGTTAAAACTACTCCTTTAGGATCAGCTGTAGTTCCAGAAGTGTATGTTATAGTAGCTATATCATCATTTTGAATACTTTGTCCGATTTTCAAAAATTCTTCTTTATGATCTACTAAATACATATCTCCCATTTTCACCACATCATCATACATGATTTCACCTTTCGTCTTATCTAAAGGAGAGGAATCTTCTTCTAGATAATCCATTACCATTATTCTTTCTAATTTTGGTAATTGACTACGAATAGATCTTATAATTTCAAGATGTCTGCCTGTAACGAAAATACAAGAAACATCTCCATGATTTAAACGAAAAAGTAAATCACTAGATTCTTCTAATTTAATAGATAAGGGTACACTTATAGCACCTGCATATAATAAACTTAATTCGCTTATTATCCATTTACTACTTCCTTCAGATAAAATAGCTACTTTATCTTTAGGCTTAATACCCCATGAAACTAATCCACTACCTAGTCTATATACTTGATTTTTAAGTTCTTTAAAATTTATTGTCTTTTTCTCGTGTTGTAATAATTCAACGAAGAAGGTACTATTAGCAAATTTCTTTTCAGAATTTTCTAATAAATCGATTATTGTTTGTTTCATATAGATGAAATAATTTAATTCAAGACAAAACTAACAAAAAAACAGACATGTACCAAACGACATGCACTATCTATAAATTGATAATTTAAAATATTGTAAAACAAGTACTTAAGGGATTAATAAACAACTATCCCCATAACTTAAAAATCTAAAATCATTATCAAGAGCATACTGATACATATTTTCCCACCTATTATCTTTTCCTAAGAAAGCAGATACTAGCAAGAGAAGTGTACTCTGAGGTTGATGAAAATTGGTTATAAGAATATCAACTATACGATATTTATATGATGGAACAATTATTATCTGTGTTCTGAACATATAACTCTGTAAATTATGAAATTTCATATATGAAATTAATGCTCCTATAGCCTCTTTTGTACTATAAGTATCATCACCTTGGTATGGTGCCCATTGACTTACACATTGAGGCTCCCATTTCTCCACAGATTCTTTAATACATTGAATTCCAAGATAATATAAAGACTCTAAACTTCTTGTAGAAGTAGTTCCCACAGAAATAATTTTCGTATGTTCTGGTTTATTATAAATTCTTTCAAGTACTTCTAAAGTCACTGAGAATGGCTCAGAATGCATAATGTGTTGAGCAATGAATTTATTTTTAACTGGCAGGAAGGTACCAGCACCTACATGAAGACATAATTTTTCTTCATCGATACCTTTCTTTTTTAATTCTTCTAAAACTTTTGGAGTAAAATGTAAACCAGCTGTTGGTGCTGCTACTGAACCTCTTCTTTCTGCATATGTAGTTTGATAACGATCATAATCAATCGCTTCAGTTTCTCTATTCAAATAAGGTGGAATTGGTATTCTACCAACTGTTTCTAAAACCTGCGAAAAGGGTAGATCCATATCCCAATGAAAACGCACATAAAATGTATTATCAAATTTTGAAACTAACTCAGCTCTGAAATTTAATTGCTTAATCTCATTTTTTAGTTCGTTATGGGGATTCTCAGTCGGATCGTCGTCTGCTATATATATAGGTATAAGACCTGACTTCCATCTTTTGGCATTTCCTATAATACATTTCCAAACACATGATTTAGTTTGAGCGAAAGAAATATTATATTCGGCAGGATCTACTGGTTCTAAACAAAATATTTCTATAAAAGCTCCTGTTGGTTTTCTGAATATTAATCTTGCTGGCACTACTTTAGTATTATTAAAAAACATAATAGAGTCAGAAGGTAGATAACTTGGTAAATTATAAAAATGATCTTGTGTTAATTTGCCTTTATTATTAATTAAAAGTTTAGAATGATCTCTCTGTTCAAGTGGGTACTTAGCTATTCGTTCTTCTGGGAGAACATAGTCAAAGTCAGTAATACTTATTTCTGGTAAATTCATTATAAAATATATATATCTTTTTTGGCCATTTAAAGGGCCGTATTTAAATCTTTTCGGCAAATCTACATATTATATCATATAAAGCAAAATAGTGTCTAATTTAAATTTCATTACAATTGTAATTTATTAAATGTAATCCTTATTATTTACGTATGTATTCAACTTTACGTATGTATTTAGCCATTTCTTTCTTTCTGTAAACTTAATAACATTTGTAGTATAAGAATTATTTATAAGTATTATTTATATTAATTATACTGCTGATTCCCAGCACTTTACATCACTTAATTAAATGTAAAACTTCCATCAAAACTTCAATATACTAGCTAAATCATTACTATAGGCACTATAAATGATATAATTAATAGGCTTATATAGTATTATCCCAGTATATTATGTTATCTACCTATACTATTACTTTAATACTAGATGTGATTTATACCCTACTATAAATCAGATATTTATATAATATCTATGTTTTTATGTAAAATATCATTACATCTGTACTCTTTAAATAAATTACATATGTAATTGATTTTTTAGTTATATTTGTAATTAGTAAGATTTACATATATGAATAAACGTTTACAGCAAATACTCGACCTCGAGGACCTCACTCCTGCCAAATTAGCGGAGAGAATTGGTGTTCAGCCTTCAGGAATATCTCATATTCTCTCGGGAAGAAATAAACCGAGCTATGATTTTATTAATAAACTTCTCCACCACTTCCCTAATATAAATGCCGAATGGTTAATTACAGGAAAAGGGAAACCATACAAGAGTCAAAGCGTAAATGCAGAACCAAAAGAAGATCGAAATATATTCGGATTAAATGACGATCTAAATAATCAGAGAAATTCTCAGAATGAAGACCAATTTTATGATTTTAATAGAGAAAATGAGACAAATTCATTAAATATTTTTAATTCGCTAGATTCTCAGACAAATAAAAACGACCAACAATCAGCTGATAAACAGGGAATTAATAAAGAAATTGGCACAATTCAACTCGATAAGAATGAATTAAATGATAAATCATGTACTACGCCTAACCAATTTTTAAATAAAAACGAGAATAAAAAAGCACTTCCAAGTAAGAAGGTTCGTAGAATTACTCTTTTCTATTCTGATGGAAGTTTTGAAGAATTTTATCCCAACAGATAATTCTATTTTGTATATTTGTATTTCGTAATAGATAATATTTAAACTCGTTCGAAATCCGATAGAATATGTACAAAATACTTAGACGCATTTTATTTTTGTTTACTCCAGAGACTATTCATCATATAGTATTAAAGCTGGTAATATTGACTAAATATTTACCAATAACTAGATCATTTATAAAATGGCGTTTCACTTATAAAGACCCTTCCCTAGAGAAAGAAATATTTGGAATTAAATTTAATAATCCGATAGGATTAGCTGCAGGATTAGATAAAAACGGAGAATGCTATAACCAATTAGCTAATTTTGGTTTTAGTTTCATAGAAATAGGTTCTATAACACCTGAGGCTCAACCTGGAAATGTGAAACCACGCTGCTTCAGACTACCTAAAGAGTCTGCTCTTATTAATAGGATGGGTATTAATAATAATGGCGTTAAATATACTCTTAAACAGTTAAAAGACGAACATCCTAATATTATTGTAGGGGGCAATATTAGTAAAGGAACATTAACTCCTATTGAAAATGCAGGCAAAGATTACGAACGTAGTTTCGCACTACTTTACGATTTCGTAGATTATTTCGTTATTAACGTTTCATGTCCAAATGTAAAAGACTTAGCCAAACTACAAGATATCAACGCTTTATCAGATATTATAGATAGACTTCTTAATCTTAGACGCTATTATGAAGATTATCGTCCTATATTAATAAAAGTATCTCCAGATATTCCTAAAGAACATCTTGACGATATCATAGAAACTATCTTAATATCAGGTATAGATGGTATAGTAGCCACTAATACTACCAATGACAGATCAATGTTACCACCAGAAGAACAGCAAAGACTTAAAGATATAGGTAATGGAGGTATAAGCGGCCAACCATTATTTAAAAAGAGCCTGAGTATGGTAAAATATATAAGCAATAAAACGAATGGCACTTTACCTATTATAGGTGTAGGTGGTATTATGACGCCAGAACAAGCTAAAGAAATGTTAGATGCTGGTGCATCTCTTATACAAGTATATACGGGTTTTATATATAATGGACCTGGTTTTGTTAAAGATATTTTAAAATATCTTGTTAAAGAAAAAGTTAAAGAGAATAAGCTTAAAGAAAACAAGCTCAAAGAAGAAAAAAATAAAAAAGATATAATTAAAGAAGATAAAAAAAATGAATAAAGCTGCTATATGTACTATAGGTGATGAGATTCTTATAGGACAAATCGTAGATACAAATTCTTCAGCTATAGCTAAAGAATTAAATCTCTTAGGAATACAAGTTAGTCAAATGCAATCTATAGCTGACGACCATGATAAAATAATACAATCATTAGATAACTTGCTGAAGGAAAATGATATAGTATTAATTACCGGAGGTCTTGGTCCTACTAAAGATGATATAACCAAACAAGCATTAGCAGATCTATTTGGTTCTAAAGGTTCATATATAAATAAAGAGCAACAAGAAATTAATAAAATACGACTAACCAGAAGAAAAATCGCAATGATAAACACGAATTTTCTTCAATCTGAAGTTCCTGAAGGCTCAGAGGTGATAGTAAATGAAATAGGCACTGCACCATGCATCCTATTCAGATTCAAAAAGGAACAATATTCACATTGCCCCGTATTATATTCTATGCCTGGTGTGCCGCATGAAACTAAGCAATTAATTCCTAAAGTCTTAGATGATATAAAATCGCACTATAAATTAGAACATATTTATCATAAAACGATGATGACTTTTGGAGTGCCAGAATCATTATTGGCTGAACAAATCTCAGAGTGGGAAAACAACTTACCTAAAGGAATGAAGTTAGCATATCTACCTAATCAATTCTTGGGAATTAGATTAAGACTTTCAGTATATGGCAATAAAAATCTTACTTTAAGCGACATAGACCAACAATTTGAAAAGGTAAAAACAATATTGGGAAATAATTTTTATGGATATGGTAATGACACTTTGCCTATAGCCATAGGAAGAATACTGAAAAAATATCATAAAACTGTAGCTACAGCAGAATCTTGTACTGCTGGATTAATTTCATCACTTCTTACTTCTGTTCCTGGTTCTTCAGAATATGTAATGGGAGGCGTAGTTAGTTATTCTAATAATATTAAAACTAAAATATTAAAAGTAGATCCTAAAATAATTAATGAATTTGGAGCTGTCAGTCGTCAATGTGTAGAACAAATGGCTAAAGGTGTGAAAAATCTTATGAATACCGACTATGCAGTCGCTACTTCAGGAATATCTGGCCCCGGTGGTGGAAGTAAAGAGAAACCAGTTGGAACTATCTGGATGGCAGTAGCTTATAAAGATAAAGTCATAAGTAAAAGCTTAGTTTTCAATAGCACAAGACAGATTAATACACAACTATTCGCTTCTTGGGCACTTGACTATCTAAGACGTACTATAGAAGAAAACGATGAATAAAATTCAGTCCTGTTATTTTTGAAATATCAGAATCGGAATAAGCATTTTGGATGAGAATATCATTGATAATAGAAAGATCGATATTTTCATCCATTTTTTTTGGATGTAAAGTATATTTACTGATATTACTTCCTATGCAGATGAAAGAACTTGCATCAGAATCTGGAATATCTTGTGAAGACTCTATTAGATTTCTTACCCTCGTCAATTCAGTTGTAAAACTTTCATAATTTATAGATAATGCCCTATTTAATTTATCTAACATTCTTGATAAATGATCTTCTAAAACTTCATTACGAGGCTCATCTATAAATTTTTCATACAAAATTTGATATTTTTCATAAGCTTCTTTAAATTCTGTATCAAATTTTAATTTTTCTCTTAATTCGTTCTCAAAAGTCAATGATAAATCTATTTCGATTAAGGAACCTTTCTTAATTTTAGAAATGATCTCAGCATCTGATAATAAATATGATTGATAAATTTCAGGATAACCTTTACCATTTATTAAAAATATACCAAGTTTAGCATAAAACTGATGAAGAAATGCATCTCCTTCAATATTATTAGAATCTAAAATAAATAAAACTGATAATAATCCCTCCTCTTTATTTCTAAGCAAATCTTCTAAATTAAGAGCTAATCTTACAATATTCTTATTCTGTTCAATCATATCTAACACCACAGATGCTAACTCTAAATAATCTCCACTAAATGCTCTTTCTTCTAAAATTTTATCTTTAGAAAAAGTATTTTTTGAACCATAATCACCTTTAGATAAAGTATTTACAAACCACTGCCACCTCTCCTGCTTATTATAAGAATAACTAGACAAATTTACACAAATAACATCAACTCCCTTACTAATAATTAATTCAAAATTTATATTATCTATAGATAAAGGAGATAATAAATATCTTGTATCGACTACTAGTTTAGGAAGATTATTATTCATTGATCAACTACGATTCTTTAATTATTATCTTCTTTGACGAACAGCCTCATATAAGACGACAGAAGTAGCTACAGATACATTTAAAGAACCAATCTCTCCCATCATAGGTATCTTAACACTTTCATCACTTAAAGATAAAACCGACTTAGAAACACCTTTACCCTCTGATCCCATAACGATTACTGTTGGTTTCTTAAAATCAACATCATAAATAAAATTACTAGATTTCTCAGAAGCAACTACGATTTGAAACCCTTTTTCTTTTAGATAAAAAATAGGCAATCTCAAATTAGGAGTCTTACAAGTATCTATTCTTAACAATGCACCAGCTGAAGTTTTAATAGCATCTGCATTAATCGCAGCACCCCCCTTAGCAGGTAAAATAAGGCCAGAAACACCAGCACACTCAGATGTACGAGCGATAGCACCGAAATTTCTAACATCACTCACTCCATCAAGCATAATAAAAATAGGAGCATCATTCTTAGCCAAAGCCTTTTCCACTAAAGTCTCTAGATCCACATACTCAATATTAGAAATAAAAGCTATAACTCCTTGATGAGCCCCTCTTTTTATCCTATCAAGTCTCTCTATTGGCACAAACTGTGCAGTTATATTTTTCTCCTCCAATAACACCATCAACTCTCTAAACTGATCCCCTTCTAACCCTTTCTTAATCATGACCTTCTCAATAGTCTTTCCTGAAAGAATAGCCTCAGTAACTGAATGCATTCCAAAAAGGTAATGCTGTTTTATTTCTTTTTCCATTTTATAATATTTTCGTGGATTTTTAATTATTATTTTCAAGTTCCTCACTCGCGCTCATCCATAAACTCATTTTATCATCATACATACGCTTCATCTCAAGATACTCACGAGTTAACTTGTCAATATCGGTATTTTTTTCGGGAGTTGCTAATTTTTTTTCAATATCTTTAATTCCATTTTCAAGCTTCTCCATTTCTTTCTCCAACTTCTTAACAACGCTTTGCTTACGTCTTAATTCCTTTTGTTCCTCGAAAGAAAGCTTAACTTCCACCTTCTTAGGAGTAGTTTTCTGCGGCTTCTTTTTTTCTTTTTTCACGGCAATGCTCGCCTCTGCGGACTTTTCTGCTGCGAGAGAAGAAGTAACACTTGTGTTGAGTAACTGCAAATCCTCTAGCTTACGATCACGTAAAAAGGCATCAATACCCCCCATATGTTCTTTAATTCTACCATCCCTGAATTCATATACCTTATCGACCAATCCCTTAAGAAAATCCCTATCATGAGAAACTATAATTAAGGTACCATCATACATATTCAAAGCCTGCTTTAAAATATCTTTAGACTTTATATCCATATGATTAGTAGGCTCATCAAGTGCTAATAAATTATAAGGTTTTAGAATCAATTTAGCCATAGCTAAACGAGCTCTTTCTCCTCCACTTAACACAGACACTTTCTTATCAATATCCTCATTTTTAAATAAAAATGCAGCCAAAATATCTCTTAATTTAGTACGAATATCTCCTACTGCTATTTTATCTAAAGTATCATAAACAGTCTCATTCATATTCAAGATATCCTCTTGATTCTGCGCATAATACCCAAGAGCTACATTATAACCTAAATCTGCACTACCCTCTAGTGGAGTTAAATCACCAGTAAGAATCTTCATCATAGTACTCTTACCCTCGCCATTCTTTCCAACGAAAGCCACTTTCTCACCTCTCTCCACCACGATATTAGCATCAGAAAAAACCCTCTTCTGAGGATATCCTCCGACCATATCGACAGTTTTAAAAACTACTTGTCCAGAACGAGGAGCTGGAGGAAATTTTACATTCATCGCCTCAGTATCCTCAATATCAATCTCTATCCTGTCAAGCTTATCAAGAGCCTTAATTCTTGATTGAACTTGATTAGACTTAGTAGCTTTATATCTAAATTTATTTATAAACTCTTCATTCTTTTCAATCATACGCTGCTGATTCTCATATGCAGCACGCTGTTGATCCATACGCTCCTTACGAAGAACTAAATATTTAGAATAAGAAGCCTTATAATCATATATCTTTCCCAGTACTATCTCGACAGTCCTCGTCGTTACACTATCAAGAAACCTCCTGTCATGTGATATTAATAAAATAGACGAACCATAAGATTTTAGATAATCCTCCAACCATTGAATAGATTCTATATCAAGATGATTAGTAGGCTCATCCAGCATCAACATATCAGGTTTTCTTAATAAGACTTTAGCCAACTCCACACGCATATTCCAGCCTTGGGAAAAGGTACTACGGAGCTTATTAAAATCACTTCTCTTAAAACCTAATCCTAATAAAGTCTTCTCAGCTGTAGGCCTGGCATCTTCTGTCCCTGAAATACTAAGTTTATCTGTAATATCATTTAGCTCTATTATAAGATTCTGATACTCTTTAGATTCATAATCAGTTCTCTCAGAGAGCTGAGTATTAATAACTTTGAGACGATCATTTAAAGCATCAATCTCAGAGAACACTAACATGGTATCATCGATAATTGTTTTATCCTTAGAATAATTCATAATCTGAGGAAGATAACCTATTGTCATATCCTTAGGATGCATAATACTACCTGAAGTAGGCATTTGTTGCTTCATGATAAGTTTCATTATAGTTGACTTACCAGCACCATTTTTGCCCACTAAAGCCACATGCTCAGAATCACTTATATGGAAATTTATATTATCGAGTAGTGTATAACCACCAAAAGAAACACTTAAATCATTTATTGATATCATACTCCCAATCCTACTTTTCTAATCGCCTCATGAAATGCTTCAGGACATCTTGTTGGCCTTCTTGTATCAGACTTAATAAAGCCTAATACGATCTTAGCTGTACACAATAACACTTCATCCTGATTATAAATCTCATTTAAAACTTCAACTTTAGCCATAGGATCTTTTTCTATCATGGAAACTACGGTTAATACATCATCTACTTTAGCCACATGTTTATAATGAAGTTCCACACTCACAACTGGCATCATAACATGTAACTTTTTTTCAAACTCTCCTATTGGAAGTCCGCCTTTTGTCATCATATCACACCTACCTACCTCACAATAACGCACATAATTACTATGATGAACTATTCCCATCTGGTCACACTCATAATAACGAACAGGAAATTTTACTATAGATTTACAAATCATATATTTTAACTTTTTTATTTTAACAAACTTTTAATACCTTCCTCTAGTTTTTCTATTTTAGAAGTAGCATCAGACTGTTTCTTTTTCTCAAGATCCACTACTTTCTTAGGTGCATTAGCCACAAATCTCTCATTAGATAATTTAGCATTCACACCTTTAAGAAATCCTTTTAAATGCTTAAGTTCAGCCTGCATCTTAGCGACTTCTTCTTCTACATTTACCTTACCAGTCAAAGGTACTAAAAACTCTATAGTCCCTACCATAAAAGATGAACCAGATTCCATATTATCAAAATCATCAACAAATTCTATATTCGCGATATTAGCCATCTTAACTACAATAGAGATCAAATCCTCAGGAAAGTCTTTTCCTTTAATAATAAGATTTAATTCCTCATGAGGAGATAAACCTTTACTCTGTCTTATATTTCTGATATTAGCGATAGTAGTAAAAGCCTGATCAAATTCATTAATTCGAGCAGTAGAAAAACTACCTGGTTTAGGCTGTTGTTCTAACATGATAGTTTCACCATCAGCTCTTTCCGCTATATTTTGCCATAATTCCTCAGTAATAAAAGGCATTACTGGATGAAGTAATTTAAGTAAAACATCAAAGAATTCAAGAGTCTTATCATAAGTCTCTTTATCTATAGGCTTACCATACTCAGGTTTAATAATCTCAAGATACCAACCACAGTAATCATCTCTAAATAATTTATAAAGACTCATTAAAGCATCAGAAATCCTGAACTTATCAAAATTAGCATTGACTTCAGTCATCGTCTGATCCAATTTATTCTGGAACCATTCAATAGCTAATTTAGAAAAATCGCTTTGATCTAAATCTGAACTTACCGTCCATCCTTTAATCAAACGATAAGAATTCCACATCTTATTACTAAAATTACGGCCTTGCTCTACCTGTGATTCATCAAATAATATATCATTACCAGCAGAAGTACATAACATCATACCCATTCTCACACCATCAGCACCATATTTTTCTATTAACATAATAGGATCAGGAGAATTACCTAAAGACTTAGACATTTTTCTACCTTTCTTATCACGAACTATACCAGTTAAATAAACATTTCTAAATGGTATGTTTTGACAGAACTCATCTCCAGCCATAACCATCTTAGCTACCCAGAAGAATAATATTTCAGGAGCTGTTACTAAATCATTAGTAGGATAATAGTATTTTAAATCAGCATTACCTTCTTTCTCAGGGAAACCTGGTTTAGAAGGATCAAATACAGACATTGGCCATAACCAAGAAGAAAACCAGGTATCAAGCACATCCTCATCTTGATGAAGATCGTCCATTGTCACAGATGGATCTATTTTCTTAGCCGCCTGCAAAGCTGCCTCAGGAGATGATTCTACTACTACGCCACCATTGCCAAAATAATAAGCAGGAATTTGTTGTCCCCACCATAGCTGACGAGAGATACACCAATCATGTACAGTCTCCATCCAATGGCGATATGTATTTTTAAACTTATCTGGTATTAAACTAATTTGACCAGAAGTTACTTTTTCAAGAGCAGTAGCTGCCAAATCGCTCATTTTTAAGAACCATTGCTGAGAAAGACGAGGCTCAATAACCGCATTTGTTCTCTCAGAATAACCTATTGGAGATGTATAATCCTCTATCTTAACAAGATTTCCAGATTCCTCTAGCATCTTAACCACTTTCTTACGAGCTACAAAACGATCCTCTCCTACTAAAATTTGAGCTTTCTCATTTAACTTACCATGATCATCAATAATATCTAGTACAGGAAGATTAAATTTCATACCGATCTCATAATCATGAACATCATGAGCTGGAGTAATCTTAAGACAACCTGTACCGAATTCCATACTTACGTAAGAATCTTCGATGATAGGTATCTCTCTATTAATTAATGGAACAAATACTTTTTTCCCTCTTAGATTATGAAATCTTTCATCCTCAGGATTGATACAAACTGCAGCATCTGCCATTATAGTTTCAGGACGAGTAGTAGCGATAGTAACAAATTCACTATCAGAAGGTTTCCCATCATTACTTACAGGATATCTTAAATAGTATAACTTAGATTTAGTCTCTTTATGTATAACTTCTTCATCACTTACTGCAGTATGTCCTTCCGGATCCCAATTGACCATACGTACACCTCTGTAAATCAGACCTTTTTTATAAAAATAAACAAAAGTATTAATAACAGCTTCACTTAAATCAGGATCCATAGTAAAACGAGTACGATCCCAATCACAAGAAGCTCCTAATTTTTTCAATTGTTCAAGAATAATACCACCATGTTTCTCTTTCCACGCCCATGCATGTTTCATAAACTCCTGACGAGTTAGATCTTTTTTCTCTATTCCTTCTTCTTTTAATTTAGCCACCACCTTAGCCTCAGTAGCTATTGAAGCATGATCCGTTCCAGGAACCCAACAAGCATTTTTTCCATTCATACGTGCTCTTCTCACCAATATATCTTGAAGAGTATTGTTTAACATATGCCCCATATGAAGCACTCCTGTCACGTTTGGTGGAGGGATAACGATTGAATAAGGTTCTCTTTCATCTGGTTCGCTATGGAAAAATTTATGATCCATCCAATAGGCATACCATTTATCTTCTACATTAATCGGATTATACTTTATAGGTAATTCCATTTCTATATTTTTATTTATTAAAATTCTTTTTTAAGCATTATTCTTAATACTAATCGGCAAATTTAAGTAAAAATGAATTATATTTGCATATATTAATAAAAAAATATCATGAATAAGCCAAACAATAACGATAAAGGACTAAATATCGAGATAAGTAATGAAGTAGCCAAAGGAATTTATTCTAATCTAGCCATTATTACACACTCTTCCAGCGAATTTGTTTTAGACTTCGTCAGAATTCTTCCAGGCACTCCTAAAGCAGAAGTAGCTACTAGAGCTATAATGGCTCCAGAGCATGCTAAAAGACTTTTAAAAGCTCTTAAAGATAACGTTGAAAAATACGAGAAGCAGTTTGGAGAAATTAATATTCCTAATAATCAACCGAGCATTCCAATGGGATTTATGCCTGGTGGAGAAGCTTAAAAAAAAATTATATTGAGTTTAGAGAAAAATATTCAACATATATCGGTAATAGGCTCTGGAAATATGGCCCATCGACTCTCCTACGCTTTTTTATCAGTAGGACGCACGATTGACTACATCTATAGCAAAACGCCAGAACACGCCCAAGATCTTTTGTCTTATTTACGGCAATATTGCTCGTCGTCGATAGCTACCGCATGCGTAGAAGATCTCTCTCCACTCTTGTCCTCCGATTTAATAATAATAGCAGTATCGGATAAAGCTATAACATTCATAGTTAAGAAATTAATAGATATATTAGAAAAGGATAATCTCCAAAATAATACCCGAAATGAACTTCCAATTATAGTTCATACTTCTGGAGCCACATCTATTTCTGTATTGTCTCCATTATCACGATTCAATATCCATTATGGAGTTCTATATCCTCTAATGTCTCTAAATAAAAATAGAATAACAGACTTTACAAAAGTCTTTTTTCTTTTAGAAGGAGACGATTCTGATACTGAACAAGAATTAAAAGAGCTTATAATATCTATACATTCTAAATATGTTTTTGTAACATCTGAAGAAAGATTAAAAATGCATGTAGCTGCAGTCTTCGCATCAAATTTCACTAATTATATGCTCGAAATGGCATACGATGTAGCAGGTGATTATGCCAAACTATTATTACCTTTAACTATAGAGACAGTAGAAAAAGCTTTTCAGAATACACCTGAAAAAATGATGACTGGTCCTGCTATTCGTAAAGATTTTATTACTTTAGAGGCTCATGAGAAGTTATTAAATAGAACTGGGAATCAAGAGGCGCTAGCTCTGTATAGATTTATAACTAATAATATTATTAATAAAAAAAATAATACCAAATAATTAATTGAAAATAAGTATGGCTAATTATAAAGCAAAATTAAAAAACATTAAAGCATTTGCTTTCGATGTAGATGGGGTAATGACTGATGGTTCTATTCTTTCCACTCCCGACGGTGATTTATTAAGAACATTTAATTCTAAAGATGGATTAGGACTAAGGTTAGCCGTTAAACGTGGTTTTCCAGTAGCTATTATCACCGGAGGACATTCTCCAAGCATTCTTAACAGAGCCAAGGTTCTCGGAATAATCGATGTTTATGAAAGTTCAAGAAATAAAGTCCCAGATTTAAAAGATTTCTGCGAAAAATATAATCTTAAACCTGAAGAAGTAGCTTTCATGGGAGATGATTTACCTGATATGCCTGCTATGGATATTTGTGGACTCTCTGCTTGTCCAGCCGATGCTGTTGATGAAGTCAAAGGTGTTTGTGATTTCGTATCATTATATCCTGGAGGTCGTGGCTGTGTTCGTAATCTTATAGAACAAGTTCTAAAAATTCACGACCGTTGGTATTTCGACCCTAAACAGTACGATAAAGAAGGAATACGTTAATTTATATCTAAGATATTCTAAAATATATATATAATGTTTGAGTCTAAAAGATTTATTCTCGGTTCTGGTTCTCCTCGTAGAGAAGAGTTATTAAAAGCGACAGGAATTATTTTTTCTGTCGATAGTTCAAGCAAAATTAATGAAAGCTATCCAGAGAATTTGCCTTCGCGAAAGATTCCAGAATATCTTTCTATTAAAAAGTCTGAAGGTTTTCATCGTCCTCTTGAGGA